>DAOWIV010000057.1 GCA_030640725.1 Methanosarcinales archaeon
GAGTTGGCAGAATCTCCCGATATCGAATTGCTTTACATTCCTCCATATTCACCAAATTTAAATCTTATTGAACGATTATGGAAATTCGTTAAGAAACAGTGTTTGTATTCGAAATATTATTCCGAGTTTAAGGATTTCAAAAACGCCATCGTCAACTGCCTGAACCAGACGGACACCACTTACAAAGAAGAACTTGACTCTTTGCTCACATTACGGTTTCAGAGG
This sequence comes from Methanosarcinales archaeon, assembly GCA_030640725.1. Lineage (GTDB taxonomy): Archaea > Halobacteriota > Methanosarcinia > Methanosarcinales > Methanogasteraceae > Methanogaster_D. Next base: position 226 of record DAOWIV010000057.1, read on the forward strand.
TTTAAAAAAGCTCAGTTGTGGCGGTGTGAAGTATAGCTACTGAAGTTCAGCTATTTTATTTAAAAACTCTCAAGCTCCATAGAGGTCGGTGTGCTTTTAGATATATGTCCAAAGTCCCAAGTACCATCAGAACGCATCGTATACCTATCCTTCCTCCCTTTCGCCCCTTTAACATGGATAAACCCTCTCCGAACGTCGATATCCCCTGTACGCAGGATAGTAATTAAGTATCGCTCCGCCAGATATGAATCGTTGCAGCATCGATGCAACCCCTGTATCATCGATGCTACAGACATGCGACCGCGACTAAAAACCGTGACTGGAAGGCTGTGACCATGACCCTACCAAAACTCCTCTTCGAGCTTTCTGGCAGCACAAGGCTCAAGATACTCCATGCGCTTGAGACTGCGCCCCTGACATTCACGAAGATCGCAGACCAGATGGACATCACATCATCTGAAGCATCCCGCCAGATAGAGCGCCTCTCAGGGATGAACTTAATCGAGAAACTCAGCGGCGGCAGCTACGCAATAACACCGCTCGGAAGGCTCATGCTCTCGTTTCTGCCCGGAATCGACTTCGTCTACAAGAACAGCGACTATTTCCTGACCCACGACACCGCGAAGGTCCCCCGCGAACTCGTCATGCGATTCGGCGACCTCTCTGGCGCCAGGTTCATCAGCGGAACAATCGAGGCGATGAATTTCATGCAGGAGAGGATGCGGAATGTAGAGCGGTATCGCTGCGGGATGGTCGATGGTTTGATGGACTCGATAGTTCCGATGGTCGCTGAGAGGGCGAGGTCAGGTGTTATCTTCAGAGCGATCCTTCCTGAGGCGTATCGTGAGAAGGTCTCCGCGATTGTGGATGAATACCGGACTGCGGACGCAAACATACCACCAAACGCAATCGAGATCAGAACGCTCCCAAGTATCCCGATCTGTGGTGCGGTAACAGAATCGCGGGGCGGGTTCAAACTGCCATTCACAGGCGGCAGCATGGATCATTCGATGATGGTTGTGGGGGATGATCCCCTATTCTGCAGGTGGTGCCGCGATCTGTATGCGCACTACTGGGAGCGGGCAGATCCGATATGATGAACTTTTTCACCGTTTGCAGCGTCTTCTTTCACCTGTAAGCACCAGGACGTCGCTGAACATCGAGGGCACTTGAGTGATTTCCTTGCGGGAAAAGGAAGATGTGGGCTGAAAAACTCCCCTAATACGGATCTTTCCGATCGTTCAAAGATATGACCGCATCTCTGGCACTTCCACGTGTATGTATTCCATTGCCATCTCACGAGCAAGAACAATCCGACGAATGCCACGGTTAAAATGATGAAAAGTGATAACCACGGAGGATACTGCGTTGCAGGCAAAATGATTGTGAGAGCTGCCACTAAAAACACAAAAACGATTAGTGGCAGCCAATCTCTGATATTTTCGGTCATCTGCACACACTTTCCTATTCATTAGACGTGTCCTGATATAAAATGCAACTTTTACGGCACATGCTCAACAATCTTCGCTCGATCCGTGGATCGATCATCCAAGGTTTGCAATTCCTCCATTTGTGGGGTGATAACAGCATTTGATGAAGAATGACGCAAAAACTGAAACTATGAACCTAAAAAACGAAGATGCGCCGAAAGCAGCTAATATCCCCACCATAACCCCCGATATAGTGGAGGAAACGAATATCGAGATCGCAAGAAGACGCGCAGGCAGATATGGATCACCCCTGAAGAATATCGCGGATGCACCCTGCCCGGTATGCGGCTCACAGTCAGTGAGTTTTGCGGATAATCTCGTATTCGAAGTGGTGCTGACTGGCGAGCGGATCGTGATTCCGAACCTATCAGGGCTTCGATGCTCAAACTGCGGGGATTTTGCATTCGACGCCGATTCATCGAAGATCATCAATGAGCACACCGGAAACAAACCCGCTGGTGGATACGAGTGCAGGATATCGACGGTCGGCGCAGAAAAACTCGGGATGTACTTTCCGAAAGATGTTCTTAGGGTAATGGAGATCACAAAGAAAGGCAAGGCGATTGTGACGCCGCTCTCAAGAAGGAAGATGATGGTGGAGTTGTATCCGGAGTGAACCGGATCGTCTCGTCACTCTGCTCTCTTAATTCCGCGAGTTCACAGTCACCGCGTCGACACGATCTTCACCACATCCCCGTCCTCAAGCGCTCTTCCCATCCGCATCTTCCTTCTGGCATCAACTGCGTGCAGAAAACCCTCTCCGATGTCAGTGTGCACCTGATACGCAAGATCGTGCGCTGTGCTGCCTTGCCGCATCAGGAAAGCATCAGGAAGTATGTTTCCTTTCTTGTCTGCGAATTTTGACTCATCTTCGACCGGATACGCCACGATCTGGTCAAGGAGATCAAAGACTGTCGCATTGATACACTGCTGTATGCCGGTTCCACCCATCATCTCGATCATATCCTGAATCTTACCGAGAGCCTGAATCTGCGCATCCGTAAGATCTTTTGAGACGATCTCAAAGCTTGAATCGCCGGGTACGTACGAGATCGCGCCGCTCCGGTCTGCCATGCGCAGCGCAAGTTCTGCTTCGGCGGATGTCGGGATCACGGTGTAGTCAAGGTCGCACAACCTCCGGATATTCTCTTCAGGTGCGATGTCCGCCTTGTTTGCTGCGATGATCATGGGTTTGCTCTCCCTGCGGAGCAGGTCTGCAAAGTCCTGCACATCCGAATCCTCCCATTTATGCAGGGGCTTTGCGCAGGTCTCGCTGAAGTGGAATAGGGCTGTTTTTGCCTGCGAGATGCTCACGCCCGCGCCAGCGAGCTGTTCAGCGATCACAACCTCTGGTTTCAGGCTTTCTGCGTGTATCTTCTTTGATAGTCGGTTCCAGTTCCGGCTGAGTATCGAAGATAGCCATAAGGCGAACTCGCGCTCAAGAAACTCGATATCACCAACAGGATCATGCTCACCGATCTTCACAGGGTTGCCCTCGATATCGGTTCCGCCTGAGGCATCGACTACGTGGATGATCGCCTGCGCCTGACGCAGGTTATCAAGGAATGCATTACCAAGTCCCCTTCCCTTATGGGCATCAGGCACGAGACCCGCGACATCGATGACCTCGATTGGCACAAACCGGATGCCGTTTCGGCAGTTTGTGCATCTGGCACCAAGGTCGGTACACGGGCATTTCGTGCGCACATAACCGATTCCGTGATTGGCGTCAATGGTGGTGAATGGATAATTTGCAATTTCGACATCCGCAAGAGTCGCGGATTTGAAGAACGTCGATTTCCCGGAGTTTGGTTTTCCTGCAAGCGCTATCGACATCGACATGGCGATGACATGTTGTCTGGCTCCGGATAAATAACTTGCGCTGCTAACAGGAGTTCCGGATGCGAACAAACGAGTCCGGTGACGCAGATCGCACCCACCCGGTTGCAGGGATATTCGAAACCATTGTGACACAATAAGATTTGTATGTCTGTTGTACACAGTTTTTGGTAGTGTACTAATCCGGGGCGGTTAATGAAAATATCTGATTCTGATGGATTCTGTGGTTTTTTTAAAGGATGCCGAAAGAAGGGGCTTTTCATTCTTTGCGCCCTTGCGTCATCGCGTCTTTGCGTTTCTCTGACCTAACGCAATGTCGCAAAGTCGCAGAGACGCAAGGTTGAGATGGATACGCCTGCGTTTTTCCACGTACGCGAGAGGGCTACCGTTAGCGACCACAGAAAACGTCAGAACCAAGAAAATATAAGTCTTCCCGAAAAGTTTTCACGATGATGAAAGTCTCGCAACGGGTCTCTCCTTGGGTCTGCTATCGTGATTGACCGGGATGGCGATGCCGGGTAACACCCCGGAGATGACTGATAACATCGCCCATCTCAGCATATCCACATGCTGCAAGCATATTAGCAGTCCTGATCAGTGCGGATTGCTTTTGTTCGTGCTCCCGCATCTGATAGACCCGTATCGCCCGGAGAAAATCGATTTTCCGAAACTCGGGCCAGAACGGCGCGCAGAAATAGGCTGCACACTCGCTTCCGTTCGCTTGCCACGGGAGAAAGTTTGAGGTGCGGATATCGCCGCCGGTTCGTATGATCAGATCGACATCCGAGTCAGCGACGCCGTTTGTGTACAGGTGACGTGAGACGACCGATTCATCGATCTCGTCAGCCCGCAGTTTACCAGCCCGGACCTTCCGAGCCATGTCCTGCACCGCATCAAGGATCTCACGCTGCCCGCCGTAAGCGACTGCAATGTTGAGATGGATTCCATCGTAGTTGCAGGTAGCATCTTCCACGCGCCTTATCGCATTCCGGAGATGTGCGGGCAGTAGATGCGTCTCGCCGATCGCCGAAACCTTCATGCGTCTTTCGTGAGTGCGAGGATCATCCGCAAGTTCGTCGAGTTTTTTGGCGATGATCTCGAATATCTTTGCACGCTCAGGTTTCGGGCGTGAGAAGTTCTCGGTTGAGAATGCATAGATCGTTGCCTGTTTCACGCCGAGTTCCCAGCACCAGTCAAGAAACCACTCTGTCGTCCTGGCACCATACGTATGTCCCAGATTGCGCACGATGCCGAGTCTATCAGCGTATCTGCGGTTCCCGTCCATGATAACCGCGATATGGCGCGGTATACGATGTTTTCTGATCTCGCCTGTCAGCAGACGTTCATAACCGCGGTATATAACATTGTCGAAGAACATGCCATCCACCTCCATGTATTGATCTGTTTTTTGTTTTCAAACTTGTCTGCTTTTCTTATAAATATAGTGTTTCCGAAAAGTTTGGCTTTGATTCGATATTGCGGCTCTATTTTAATGATGTTCGATCTGAGTAGATGCTCGGGTAACTTGTGGATAAAATCAGTGGAATCCGTGTCCATCTGTGGCTAAAAACCCTTATCAGCCACTGACTGCGACAGCAGCGGCGAAGCCATTTACACAGATTACACAGATTGAGGATTATCTGTTTGCCACACATTACTCGAGCATATTCCAATCTGAATCGGGTTATTTTGTGGCCGTCCCTTAGCCGCGGAAAGGGTATAAAGAGATGCCTGCCCCTCACTCACCCTGATATTCCATGAAACCGTCGATGTGCCTGAGAACTCCTGAATGATACTTCTTTGCAACCCTTGTCTCGCCGGTGCAGAGCGTGCAGACCGCAAGCGGCGCATTGTGCCTAAGCCGCATCTCGGTGTTGCCGATCTCGATTTCAGGTGCATGAATCATCGCGTTTCCGAGTTCGGATGCGCCCTGCCCGGAAAGACCGTTCGCCTCGATGATGATGCATCCCGGGTTCGCCTCGATGACCCGCTCCCGAAAGACCTCCCGCTCTGCCTGAGACACGATATCGCCTTTGGTCGCGACCACCACATCGGCAGTGGTCAGGAGGGGACCGACCTTTGCCGGCGTATTCGGTCCGGCAGTCACATCGATCACACAGACCGCAACGCACTGATCCACGTAAGGGGCGCAGCGCAGGCACAGACCCGCGGTCTCGCTAATTAATATGTCCGCGTTCTGCTCTTCTGCCCACGATAGCATCTCCTCGACATTATATATGGCGAAGTGGTCAGGGCACATATCCTTTGAGAGCGCAACACGCACCGGCACATCGAGCCGGTTGAACCTTGTTTGATCGTCTGTGAAGAGGCAGTCCACCTTGACCACAGCCGGGTTGATGCCGCTACGTCTCAGGTATGCGATTGCATGCATGAGTATCGAGGTCTTCCCGGATCCGGGAGTTCCGGCGATGATTGCGAGTTTCATTATTGATAAGAATCGGACGATCGGTCATATATGTGTTGGGTGTGCGCTTGGATAGGGATGCCCGCGGATATTGAAGCGTTCGTGTGTGGCAAGAAATCGATTCCCGGCTACAGCAATCCTTAAGTAAAATGTGCCCCTCTGCTTTGGACATGGAGATATACGATGTCGTCATCGTCGGGGCAGGTCCTGCCGGCATTACCGCCGGAATATATGCCAGGAGGGCACGCCTTGAGACAGTGGTCATAGAAAAACTCGGTGTCGGCGGGCAGATCGTACTTTCCGATTCCGTTGAAAATTATCCGGGATTTCCAGAGATCAGCGGGTATGAATTGATGCAGAAATTCGAGGAGCAGGCAAGAGCGTTCGATCTCGAAATCGAGGACGGGGAAGTGATTGAGATAAAGGATGAGGGCGAGTATAAAAAGGTATTGACCGACGACCGTGATTACAAGACAAGATCGGTCATCATCGCATCGGGGGCAAAGTCGAGCCGTCTTGGCGTGAAAGGCGAGGAGGAGTTCATCGGAAAAGGGGTATCTTTCTGTGCTACCTGCGACGGGTTCTTTTTCAGGGATAAAGACGTCCTCGTGGTCGGTGGAGGAAATTCTGCGATAACAGAGGCGTTATTCCTATCAAAGATCGTTAACAAAGTGTACGTTGCCCACAGGCGCTCAGAACTCCGGGCTGCAAAGATTTTGCAGGAGAGGGCGCTTGCAAATCCGAAGATCGAGTTTGTCTGGAACTCGGTCGTCGAAGAGATCACCGGTAAGGATGCTGTCGAAGGGGTGGTACTTCGGGACGTTGTGACAGAAGAACGCTCCCGACTTGCGGTCAGCGGCGTTTTCATGTATGTGGGTTTGGTTCCGAACACCGAATTTATCGATGCCGAGAAGGACGAGGCAGGTTTCATCCTAACCGATGA
>DAOWIV010000103.1 GCA_030640725.1 Methanosarcinales archaeon
ACATGTGCCTTTTTCGTTCGCTTTCGCTTTCTTCTTGGCTTAAATAAATAGGAGAGCTGGTTGACTGTGAAGATGCCCTTCTTGTGGTATCGCTGAATAAGCTTTGGAGTCATCCGATCAAGCAGGCTAAGGTCGTCATCTTTCTCCGCTTTCTCTCTGCACTCATTCCGAAAATGGCAGTATGGGCAGTGCCTGTTCAAAATGACTGGAGGTGGTTCTGAGGCTGACGCTGCTGTCCATTCTTTCAAAGTTTGGATGATTGGTCTGAGTTTCTTGTAAATACTATCCAGTTTCACTTTATGAGCTTGCTCTCCTGCTCCAATGATGGTTCCAGATACAGGAAGCTTGTTCTGCATGTGCCCGAGAACATGGCCAACAAATGCTAACTCAATTTTCTGCTCTTTCGTAATACTGTGTGTTCCAATAATAATCGTTGGTTCATAACTATGTTTGCCGAAGGATGAACTACTTCCCACTTTCGTTAGAACATCGCAGTAAGTCTCCAAATTATGAGCCTTGAGCATTGCTTCGACTAGAAAATCACTGCTGTTATCAATATTGTCGGGGTCATAGGTACCTACACCGATATTATCTTGCTTAAGGGCATTTAGATACTTGGCCCGATTAATGCTCGCCTGGTTTTCAAGGATGCGCACGTACTCGTGAGGTTCTTTCTTGTCGGCACTGAATAGAAGAAGGAATGCTTTCCGGGGACAGTGGGAATACGCTACTACAACTTCAGAATTAATAACGTTCTTCATCATAATGTTCTCTTTTTTTGGTATCGTTTATTTCAGCGTTACCGCCAAACGCTTTTTTAATATTTTACATTCAAAACGGGCACACGTTTTTTCTTTTCCCAGAAAATGCAGGCAATTTCATATAACTTCGTCATATCCGAACTCAAGTTCGTATATACTCCCACTTTGTAGCAATATCCGAAATAAACTTCGGATATGCACTCCCCATAAGAACTTCACTTATCTTCATCCACTGCCTCCTGACTCGATATATAGTCTAACGGGCTCTTTATCCCCCTTGCGTTTACTTTTTGTCTACCACTGCATGCATTTATCTGAATACTGACCGCATCGCCGGAGTGCGGGAGGTCTTCACCATATCTGGTAGGAACCAATTTTATTAAAGGCTTGCCGAAAGCTCTGTCATTGTGGTTTCCTGAATTTATTGCAGAGTGACGGTTGCATATACTGATCGAACAATAAAATCATGATATTTGTCACTCTTTCCGCTTCTTCCCCTTCTTCGCAGCCTTCGCCGCCACCTGCCATGGCATTAGTTTTAGGAACGTTCAATCAATTTCTCAGATAACATACAGTCCCACATGCGAATGTCGTGCTACGATATTTACCCTTTTATATGTTAAAATATATATAGAATATTTATAATCATAAAAATACTTGATATGTTCTCAGCTATTATTACCTTAACCTTTCGATTAATCAAAAGGTCTTGTGATGGAACCTGAAACTCCGTGAACCATATCCAGCTGGCGCGAACATGTCCGGTCAGCAGGTGAGTGTGATGCAGGATATATCGGTGTGCACCAGATGAGCGGCATAACCTGCGCGGCAACATCCATGCCCCATGCACACCCGATCTTTACGCGGAACACATTTAAATCAGAACAGGACGCATGAACAATCACATGTTTGATCAGGAATATCAACTCTCATATTTCAAAGATAACGGATTCATACGTAAAAAATGCCCGAAATGCGGCGAGCACTTCTGGACAAGGAATGCGGAACAGGAGACCTGCGGCGACGCGTCATGCGATGAGTATACATTTATAGGAGATCCAGCATTCTCAAAGAGCTACGATCTCACAGAGATGCGTGAGGCGTTTCTCTCCTTCTTTGAAGCGAATGATCACACACGTGTCGATAGGTATCCTGTGATCGCACGCTGGCGCGACGACATTTACTTAACCATCGCCTCGATCGCTGATTTCCAACCGTTCGTCACGTCAGGAGTCGTGCCTCCTCCGGCAAACCCGTTATGCATCTCGCAACCATGCATCCGGCTCGATGATCTTGATTCGGTGGGCAAAAGCGGAAGACATCTCACGAATTTTGAGATGATGGCGCATCATGCCTTCAATGACCCGGATCATGAGGTATACTGGAAGGATGAAACCGTGGAGTACTGCGACCGCCTGCTATCCAAACTCGGGCTGCTCAGCGATGTCACATACAAAGAGGAGCCATGGGCTGGCGGCGGCAATGCAGGTCCATGTCTTGAGGTGATCGTTGACGGTCTCGAACTCGCGACCCTTGTTTTTATGGACATGCGCGAGAGCAGGGACGGCGATATCACGATCAAGGGAAAACAGTACGTTAAAATGAATAATTCCATCGTGGATACCGGATACGGTCTTGAGAGGTTCGTATGGGCGTCGCAAGGGTCTCCAACGATATATGATGCAGTATTTCCGGATATGGTAAACAAAGTCACTGAATATGCAGGAATCGAACACTCGCTACACGATCCCGAATATGCAGCGGTGCTTGCACAGAACGCACGCCTGTCAGGCAGGTTTGATCTGGGCATGACCACAGATCTCGATCAACTGCGGAATTCAGTGGCAAAAGAGATCGGGATCGACGTAGAAAGGCTTAAATCAATCATAGAGCCGGTTGAGAAGGTGTACGCCATTGTTGATCACTCTCGCTGCCTTGCGTTCATGCTCGGTGACGGGATCGTCCCATCAAACGTTAAAGCAGGCTACCTCGCAAGACTGGTCATCAGACGGATGTTGCGCCTGATGGACGCGACAGAACTCGATATTTCAATTTCAGAGCTGGTCGAGATGCAGATAAACCAGATCAACGATCCCGCGTATGCGCACAGGTCGCAAACCATCCGGGAGATCCTTGATCTAGAAGAAACGAAATACAGACAGGTTATTTCAAAAGGCAGGCGGCTTATTGAGCGTTCGGTTAAAAAAATGAAACCTGCCGCGGCAATTCCAACATCGCAGTTGATCGAGTGGTATGATACGCACGGCATCCCACCTGATATCGCAAAGGAGGTGGCGGATGCGGAAAAGACTGCCATCGACTTCCCTGACAACTTCTACTCAATGGTTGCAAGCACACACACCGCTGCGACAGCGGCGGAAGCTG
>DAOWIV010000299.1 GCA_030640725.1 Methanosarcinales archaeon
GCTGTAGAGGTGGTATTCCTCAAAGCCAGGGAGTATTACGCGTGTCAGATCACCCATCACGAGGTAGATTGCAAACGGGAAGACGTATTTCCATGCGCCGCCGAGATGCCAGACCTTATCGAGAAGATTGTAGCGTGCGCGGTTACGCTGGATTGTGAAGTAGAGGGGAATTATTGAGAGGAGTGTGATTGCTGGTAGTGCCGGGTGCACGAATGAGCAGAGGTAGGCGAGCGCGATGCCTGTGAGTGTGGCGACCGCGGTTGTGTTCAGGCGTTCGTCAGGAGAGTTCATCAATATGGTTAAGTGGGAAAAAAGAAAAGGGGTGGGAAATGGAATCTGATTTCCCGAGTTACTTCTTCTGCTTTCTGCGGTAGAATGCAACGAGTCCGAGCAGCGCGGCGACTGGGATGGCGATTGTGGTGAATTCGGGGATACCTGGATCGGTACACACTGGACCTGTCACGTAGCCAGTGGCTTCATTGTGCCCGGCTTTTGTACCAATCAAAACACTGCCTTCATGCCAATCTCCCTTTAGTTTGAACCAGATGGTACTGGTCTCGGGAGTTCCCATGCTACATTCATAGCCTCTATCAAATTTTATCCCTGTTATATCGACATTATTATATCCATCTGTGTGGTATTCCGATCCTTCAGAGACATATAGGATATCATCCTTTTCGCCGCACCATGCAATACTCCAGTGACTCAGTGAAGGGCTGCAACCAGTGGTTACTTCATAGGTCCAAATGGAATTTCCACCAATATCGGTGGTATGGCTGACAAACCTTATTTTATGTCCACCAACATCTACTGCAGATATCGGAATTGGAGCTCCTGTTGGAGTGTCAGTTACCAGAACATCATCCACACAAGCAAAGTTGGCAGCTTCACAATTCTCCAGTTTAAATTGTATTTGAATTTCTTCTTTGTCACACGCTTCGGATGGCAGATGCCATTTCATAGGTGTCCAATCAGGAGCCCATTCTATTATTGTTTCTAATTGTTCGAAATCCCCAGATTTACCAACACGCCATTCAATCTGGAGCTTATCTCTATCAGCCGTACTCGGTGATTGAAAATTGGTTCTTATATAACAACTGAGATAGATGTTTTCATAACCGCTCGTATCGATCTTTTCTTTTCGTATCCATGCTTTTTCAGTCATTTTAGCATAGCTGCCATCATGGATAGGGAGTACATCTGATGTCTCAGCTTTGCCATGTATGCCACTAATACGGTAGGTCTTCCAGTCACCGAGGTCACTGAAATCATCTTCAAAGACCACTGCCGCACTCGCTGCTGGCGAGACAACCGCAAATATTAGAATTGCCGTAAACGCCATCCATCCTATCTTCATTTTGCTCATAACCTCCTTCTATCTCGTATATCTGTAGCAAGGCTTGCATAACACTGCCCTGTGCCATCGCGCAACTCCTATGCGTTCATTGATCCGTTCGCGCTGCATGACCACATGCGGACAAACATGCCGATGTCAGTCGCTTTTCACTTCAGCATGTTACTTCTGGCGCAACTGATGTGCGTGTCATCCGCTTTCAGTATCCTACTTAAATGTATCGGTCAGACGTTGTATTGAATGCATACATGTCTAAATGACATACACTCATCACCTGATCTCATCCACAACCCTGATCAGTCTCCCTTCCCGGTACGACCGCACCGCTGCAAGCGCGGTCTTCAATACGTATCTGCCATCGTCCTCGAAGATCCGGCTCCTCTGATTCCTGACAGTCCCGATGAAGTACTCAAGTTCGTTCACGAGCGGCTCCTTCTCCTCGATCTTTGCTGATCTGACCCATTCGCCATCATGCAGTTCCACGGTCTGGTTGATGTAATCGAGATACGCGACCCCATCCGTGCCGACCGCCGTGAGCCGTCTCACCTTGTGTGGGGTCAGCCAATTCACATCGATCATGCCTGCGCGACCCATGCCAAACTGCATGAGGATTCCTGCGTGGTTCTCATGCGAGTCCAGTGAGCCGTTGCCTGCGATCGCATAGACGCTCTCTGCCTTCGCATTGTAGAGGTATGAGATGGTATCGATGTCATGCACGCCGAGATCCATGATGATCCCGACATCCCGGATGCGCGGGTTGTGCGGACCGACCCTTCGCGCGCTCATGGAGACGATACTCCCAAGCAAGCCCGAATCGATGATCTCTTTCAGTCTGGCGACCACCGGGTTGAACCGCTCGATGTGCCCGACCATCAGCCGCACGCCCGCATCCTTTGCAGCCGATAGCATCTCATCCGCATCCTCGATTGTACTTGCGATCGGTTTCTCGACGAGAAGATGCACGCCCTCAGATATTACGTCCATCGCAACGGTTTTGTGCAGCGTTGTTGGCACAGCGACGCTCACCGCATCGAGATCGCACGAAAGGAGCTTTCTGTAGTCGGTGTATGCCTCTGTCCCATGCATCGCCGCAATCTCTTCTGCACGCGCGCGATCGACGTCTGATACGCCGACCAGTTCCACGCCATCCATCTCATGATATACGCGGGCATGATGCTGTCCCATCGCGCCGACGCCAATCACTCCAACCTTCATAATTTCACCTCAACATGATTTTCAAAATATTCCTTCATTGTTTCGATTATATAATCCAGATCAGCCTCTGAGACTGCCGGATGCACCGGGAGCGAAAGAACCTCGTCTGCGAATCTTTCAGCTACCGGCACACTATCCTCAAACCCGAGTTTCCGGTAGAGCGGTTGTTTGTGAATCGGAATCGGATAGTATACCCCGGTTCCAATCCATTTCTCGCCAAGATGCGCCACCAGATCATCCCTCATGCAGTCTCCACCCCGGATCCCGTCCACACCTGCAACCCGCACGGTGTACTGATGAAATACGTGACCCGGAGCATCATCCGGCGTCGTTATCCCCGCGACATGCTTCAGTTCTCCTGTGAGATGTGCTGCATTCATTCTTCTTGCGGAATTGAATTGGTCGAGCTTCTTTAGCTGCACCATGCCGATCGCCGCGCCAATATCAGTCATCCTCAGATTGAAGCCGAGCATCTCATGAACGTACCGCCTGCTTGAGCCATGATCCCTGAGCATCCTTGCCTGTTTCGCAATCCCGGGGTTATCGGTTGTGATCATCCCGCCCTCGCCGGTTGTCATGTTCTTTGTCGGATAGAAACTGAAGACACCGGTTCCAAACGATCCCGCCTTTCTGCAATCGTCCCCGCATGTTGCGCCGTGCGCCTGACACGCATCTTCAATTAGTGCCAGATTGTGATCCTCTGCGATCTCCTCGATCGCTTTCATCTCGGCAGGGCGACCGTACAGGTGCACAGGGAGCACTGCCTTCGTCTTCGGCGTTATCGCCTGCATAATCTTCTCTGAATCGATGTTGTAATCCTCGCCGATATCTGCAAAGACTGGTCTTGCTCCAGTGAAGAGCACGGCGTTTGCTGTTGCGATGAACGAGAACGGCGTTGTCACAACCTCGTCGCCCTCTCCGATGCCGTGCGCAAGGAGCGCGACGTGCAGCGCAGCAGTTCCCGAACTCGCGGCAACCGCGTGGGAAACGCCGATATAACCCGCAAACTGCTCCTCGAACGCCTGCACACGGGGTCCCTGCGCAAGCCCGCCAGATCTCATCGCCTCTACTACGGAATCGATCTCAACGGATCCTATCATCGGTTTTGCAATGGGAATCATAATATCACATCACCTCGCACTCTTATATCGCATTCCGCACCTGCATATCCTCTGGCAGATCCACGATCCTTGCCGGGCATCCGATTGCCAGTTTCCAGTCAGGCACGTCTCTTGTGACGCAGGCGCCGGCAGCCACCATCGCGCCCTCCCCAATCTCCACGCCCGGGAGGATCACGGCGTTTGCGCCGATGCTTGCACCCCTCCGCAAGATGGGTCCGCGCAGTTCATAATCCTTTCGTATCGGATATTTATCGTTCGTGAGCACTGCACACGGACCGATAAAGACATAATCACTGATAACGGTGTTTGTCGGGATGTACGCCCGGCTCTGTATGCTTACGTGGCTTCCAATGCTGGTATGTCCATCGATGACCGCTCCCGTGCCTACAAGCACGTTGTCGCCGATTGTCGTACCTTCCCTGATCAAAACATTGTGCCCTGTCCGCAGATTCTCCCCGATCCGGACGTCACGATAGATCACCGAATGCGACCTGATGACCGCGTCATCGCCTATCACAAGTATGTCGTCTGCGTCCACAGGGTCTTCTCCGAGCACCACGAACTTTCCTACGCGCTGATTTGCGCCTATATCAACCATACTAACCGATCTCATGATCGGATATATCTAACCACACTTCATATAAATCTGTCGGTCTGTCGTATATTGCATGTAATGTATGTTGTAATGTTACAACTATCTAACTGTTGCAAGTATTCAGACAGATTACCCGATACCATCAGCATCGGCATCTACTTCAACTGAGAACGTCAGAATATAAGTTTATGGATCCGATTCAAGCGGCGATACTTGGTATCATCCAGGGCATAACCGAGTGGCTGCCAGTTTCCAGTGAGGGGCAATCGATACTCTTCATGATCCGGCACATCAACATATCTCCCGGGGATACGATATCGCTTGCGATCTTTCTCCACCTCGGAACGATGTGCGCCGTCCTGGTAAAGTTCAGAAAAGAGTTTTTATCGATCTTAAGCCCGGATTCCGGACTCATGAAAATTCTTGTCATAACTGCTACATGTAGCGGCATAACCGGCATCCCCTGCTATCTCGCGCTCAAACACTCGTTTACGTCCGGAGAGGGTGCAACCCTCATAATCGGTGTCATGCTCATCCTCACCGGAATCGTACTCAGCCTACCATCACGCAGGAGCGCGCACCGGACACGTGAGGAGATCACAACGAAGGATCTGATCATCATCGGGCTTGTACAGGGGTTTGCAATCCTCCCGGGGATATCGAGGTCTGGAGTAACGATCACCACCCTCCTGCTCCGGAATATCGAACAGAAATCCGCTCTTGCGATCTCTTTTCTCATAAGCGTCCCTGTCGTTCTCGGCGCAATGCTGCTCGACATCGGGTCGATCTCAGAGGTACAACCGGTCAACATCCTCGTCATGCTCGTCACATCCTTCATCGTCGGCTACATCACGATGGATCTCTTGATCAGATTCGCGGAGCGCGTGAACTTCTCTCTCTTCTGCATCGCACTCGGAGCAATCACGATCGTCCTGACGGTTCCGGGAATCCTGTAGCCTTGCATACACCCGCATCCCAAGCGCAATAAATAACTGAGAGGCGATGATGCCAGCTGTGTCCGCAATGAAATCGTAGATGCTCGAGGACCTGTGCGGCACAAGCATCTGATGAACCTCATCGAGTGCTCCGTATCCGATGCCCACCACAATAGCGAGTAGCATCGCGTTCTGTTGGATGGAGGGATATCTTGAGTGGGACGCTGTGAGGCGCAACAGAATGCCGAAGACGAAGAATATCAGAAAGTGCTCAAGTTTATCGGGATGCCTTAATATAAATTCAAACATGTAAAAATAGCGAACGCCGATGATGCTGATGATTTTGTGCAGCAAATCCTCCATCTCTGATGCCGCATGCGGGAGATGCGACTGCGAGGAGAGGTAGAAGATGAGCGCCGCATACATGGCTGTCAGGATAAAGTACACCACAAACTTATTGTTACCGATTTTCTTCATCGCGTGTTTGGGTAGTTGACACTGGGGTACTAAAAGAGTTTGCCAGTTCCGAAACGCTGATTAGAACCGGAGGGCGTCTATGGTGGGTCAATCTCATCGAATACGATTTACCGTTCGAAAACTTTATATGCGCCGCCATACCATTTGTACATCTCTAACCGTATGTTGGATGGTGTAAAGTTACAAAAAGGTAGAAAACATGAAGAAAATACCAATACTAATACTGTGCCTTGTGATGCTCACAGGTGTTGCAAGCGCGGGATATGAACACGATGAACTGACGCGGTACGTCGACTACTATAACAAGCATGTTGAATCGGTTCCGAAATTCTTAAATCCGATCATCGGGGACCAGACGATTAATGTGCATATATTAACCGGTGACGAGATCGATCTTGTTTTTGGCATGCGAACCGATGGGATGTCTGTTGCGGAGTTCAGCAACGAGCCTTTCGCGGACCCTGGTATGGATGTGTACATCAAACAGTCGCTGGTCGATCGAGTGCTTGCACAGGACCGGGCATTGACCAAGGAGAGGATCAAGCAGGAGCTTGCAGCGGAGGATTCTGGTCTCGCGGCACTTCGCGCAGCATACAATGAGGCATGCGACTCAGGAGAGTTCAGGTGTGTGCCGCACAGGATAGGGCTAACGATTCGAATGATTATCTTGAAGCTGTTGATCTGAGAGTCGCCTTTGCGCGTCGTGCGGCTCGATCGGCATGTCGCAGCCGGTGTTGTCTGTTATCGTACCACCGAGGTGCTATCGTCTACCATATCAGTGATCTGTGGATATGTCGGGTGCCCATAGCAAATCAATCTTATTGAGCGTAGATTGCTGTTAATATCTCAGTTAATGTGGCATAATCCTGCCGAAAAGTTTATATACATTGTCATGTCATTTGTACATCTCTATGCCAAATACAATGGCATAAAGATATAAAAGAGGTGCAAAACATGAAAAATTGTCTATACAATATGACGGCACTTGCGATTGTAACGCTGCTTGTGATGACGATGCCTGCTGCAGCGTACACAATCGATGGCAATTGCGATGACTGGAATATCGATCCACAGAGCGATTTGTCGCATCGGCTCATTAGCAGTAGTTTAATTCCGGATCCTGTCGGTACCATCGACTATGTGATCGACAATGACAATGCGGAGTGGGCTACGGGAGCAGTACGTCCCAATATGAGCAACTTCACTGGTCCGGAATGGTGCGACATCGAGGCAATGTATGTGGATGATGATTCGGAGTATATCTATGTACTGATCATCACATCAATGCCGAAACACGGAAAGTGGTATGGTGAACACCTCCAGCCAGGTGATCTTGGTCTTGATTTCAATGGCGATGGTACTTTCGATTATGGCGTTAAGATCGTGCAGAATGATGAACAAGGCAAATTTGGTGTTGTTGGCACAATCTATTCAGATCCCAACTGGAAGGTACTGGACTGGGGTTCGGGTCGCACAGATATCACCAGCATCGTGTACGGGGTCGAGGTTGGGCAAGCAGAGATCATGTACACAGGAACTGATGTCGGCGAGATATCTGACGTAGCTGTGCCAGATGGTCCAACTGATAGCGGACTTCCGTGGGACACCTTCGGACTTATGAAACTTGAGCATGGTGGTGCATACGAAGACAACCCCTCTATCCCAAACGAGGTTATCGAGATCGCAATTCCGAAGAGTGCGCTCAACCTGCAACACACCATGCTAAATCTCCAGAGTTCGCCCAGTTGCGGAAACGGAGTCATCAAACTCGAATCGGTAACGCTGATCCCCGAGTTTGCAACCCTTGCAATTCCGGTGATATCGCTTCTGGGACTCGTCTTTTACATGCGCAGGAGAGAACAGAAGTAGACGATTACACTTCTTCTTTTTCCTCTTTCTCTTTTTTCTCTGCTCTTTCTATCCGCTCTATCTTCGATAATCCAAGCAGAAGCCCCCACGCAACTACGACAAAGATGATCCACCCGAGATGGGTGTGCGCAGTCATCATCGCGTCCTGACCATACCGGTATGCGACCAGATATAGGGTGGAAACCCTGAGCAGGTTCGCGATCCATGCGACCACGATGGTTGCGCCGAGAAGCGCTGTGATCCTGCGGGCATCCCGAATGTTTTCGGTGGCGGTATAGGCAACGATGACGCTGATCAGGAGAAACATCGAATAAAGCCCTGAGCACGGTCCTCCGATTGTGAGTGTAATATCTCCTCCGGGTGCATGCATGCAGACCGTCTCGGTTCCGATCACGTCAACAGAGATCCCGATCAGTTTGATCAGATGCATCGACGGCATGAGCACGGCGTAGTGATCAAACTCGTGTATGAACCATGAAAATGTGCCGTAAAAGAGCGTAAAGAGAGCGATGAACGTGATCGACACATAGACGCTGAACTCGCCCATGCTCCGAATGTCCTCGCGCTTTATGGCTGATGCGATGAGCGAAATCCCGAGCAGGAAGGTCATGGTGTCAAGTGTGCCAAGTTCACTCTGGTTGTAGACGTTGTATGCGATATCTGCGAGCAAGATTAGAATGCCTGCGACCGCGTACCATACAGACGTGCTGCGGCGCGCTGCTGTGAACGTCATCCTCGACATCGCAAGAATAGCTATCACGAAAAGCAGTATTCCGAGCAACTTTGAGCCGTGTCCGTACTCCATGGTTACACCAAGGAAGAGTGCGAGTACGAGAAATACAATCATTCGGTCGTGTATGTTCATATAACTCCCCATACTATATTGACGGGAGAGTGGATGAAGTTGGCGGCTTACGGAACATCAACATCAAATCAATATGGCAAAGAGCATAGTTTCAAGTATATCATGCGCGCGGTACACGATGTGATCAATTTGTGATAACTCAGCGCAAGCCCGCCAACCAGCCCATCTTCGTCAAGAACGCGTTCCAGAAATTGCCGGCATTATCAGTTGACTCTGAGCCATCGGAAGCGTCTGCATCATGAGATGTGATGTCTGCCTGAGGCACAAAGCTCAGATCATTTGTTATGAGCAATCTGTCCAGTTTCGTGCCATCTTCCCTGTGCTTTATTGTTAAAATATGCTCGCCTGCTGATAACGTGTAGATCACAGGATCGATCTCAGGGTCGGTTTCCGTACCACTGCCCCAGTGGTTTACCTCGTCCCATGCCCAGCTATCTGTTAATGCTATGGTCCATGTCCTGTCAGGATCATCATCCATCCGGACAAGGAAGGAATTATCAGCATTTGTTGGCGCCTGCACCCTGCCACATATCTTGTAATCTCCTGGTGTGGTTATGGTGATTATGTATCTGGCATACCCTGGTCCTTTCCATCCACCTCCATCCGGCACCCAGATATAACTGCCACCTGATGCTGATGGGTCGCTTGTTATCTCCATCAATGGGTTTATCTCATCAGCATCCTCTGCCTCCAGCCAGATGTATTCAGTGGTTGCGCTGCTGATTACTGTTATTGTGATATCCTCGGTGTCGGTCCGATATCCATCTGTAACCTCGAAATGTACATCCGGATATGAACCTGACTGACCATAGTCAGGCGTCCATGAGAATGTGCGCGTTGCCGGATCAAAGGTTGCGCCTACCGGGAGATTGTCTGCTGAATACGTTAAATGATCGCCATCAGGATCGGATGCAGAGATTGCGAATTCAAGCAGAGAACCCTCGTTGATCGATTTGTCTCCGATCGGATTGAGAATGGGCGCGCGATTGATTGGAGCATTGACTGTAACCATGCACGTGTCAGTATCTCTGTTTCCAGAGGTGTCGGTAACGGTTAGCGTGACGATATAACTGCCTGGTTCTGTGTAAATGTGGGACGCTGTTACGCCTGTTGCACCAGGCTGGATGCCGTCGCTGGCATCAAAGTCCCATGAGTAACTCATCATTCCAACGTTATCAGTTGATCCTGAGCCATCGAAATACACCACTGCGTCTTTGTCCACGGTCTGATCCAGACCTGTATCTGCAACATGAGGCGCGGTATCCCCCAGTCCAGTCTCATAATCTGCTCTGATCTCGTCCGCGCTAAGGGCAATATTCAAAATTCTGACTTCATCTATCGTCCCGTCCAGATACTCGGTCTGTGCATTGCTGTAGATTCCAGCCCCGATATGGACATCTGTTGGGTACCTGGCAATGGCTCCAGACTTTGACAGAGTGCCGTTTGGTTCACCATTGACATAGATTCTCATCTCTGCGCCGTTGTAGGTTCCGGCTACATGGTACCAGGTGTTGGACTCCAACGTTTCTGTACCTATCACCCCTTCTTTTGCTCCTCCAGCATTCAGTTCAAAAACAAACTGATCATCATGGAGGGTAAGCGCGTACTGCTGCCATGGTGATGTATAGCTTGTGTATGGCTTGGCAATTATCTTATTCCAGCCAGCCTGTGGTATGGCACCTGTTTTCACCCATGCTTCAATGGTGATCTCATTAGCAGGGTTTAAACTGGGCGAGTCCGGGATGCTGACATAATCGTTTGCACCATCGAACCGAAGGGCAGGAGAATTAAGTATACCGTCTGCCCAGCTTGCGCCATAAATCGTTCCATCATTGTTATTTCCAGATGAATCATAAGCAATATTTTCATCTCCTTCATCGAAATGCCACAAGCTCATGGTATCCATGGTTGCGCTATTTACTGTTACTGTGATATCCTCGGTGTCGGTCAGATATCCGTCTGTAACCTCGAAATGTACATCCGGATATGCGCCTTCCTGTCCATAGTCAGGTCTCCATGCGAATGTGCGTGTTGCCGGATCAAAGGTTGCGCCTGCAGGGAGATTATCTGCTGAATAGGTTAGGGGATCGCCGTCAGGATCGGATGCAGAGATTGTGAATTCGAGCAGAGAGCCCTCGTTGATCGATTTGTCTCCGATCGGATTGAGAAT
Organism: Methanosarcinales archaeon; assembly: GCA_030640725.1. Taxonomy (GTDB): domain Archaea; phylum Halobacteriota; class Methanosarcinia; order Methanosarcinales; family Methanogasteraceae; genus Methanogaster_D. Next base: position 10,602 of record DAOWIV010000299.1, read on the forward strand.
AGGTGGATGATTCTCGTCACTGTTCACGATGAACCAGCCATTCTTTGCGGGCGCAGTCCCAAGTTCATTTTCTGTGTTAGCAAACTCGATTTCAGACACGCCCATATAACTGGTTGCACCAGGCGCTCCGATGACACTGAAATTGAGCAATACAACCGTTCCTGTAGAGTCATCTGGTATGGCACGGAACTGCTGGACAGTGGTGAGTATCAGGCTGTGGCTGTTGCTGCCCAGCATGAACACCCAACTGGCATCTGTTAAAGTACCAGGCTGCAAGGCATCCAGGTTGTTTGAATTCAAATTCAAAACGCTCTCGTCGTATAGAATATCGAATTTGATCGTCTGGATCGGTCCGTCTGTCACATCCACGATATTCACAGGGACCAGCACACAGGTGCCTGATACTCCGCTTGCATCATCCACGCCAAAGTAATTGGCTGCTGCAGGCTGCGCCAGAACAGGAGGGGCAGCTATACAAAGAATGAGCATCGCTAAAGTGATCAATCTTGACGTGTTAGTTAACATATTGTTAAACCCCACAGAATTCCCTCACAGAATTAACTCCCCTAGGGATGCCCGCAATATCATATCAACATCTCCAAAATCAGCAATTTTGCCATTCTCATCCAAATCAAAGTATTTGTTACCAGGAATATCTTTATCGAATGCCTGCATCATCATGTTGACATCTGCAGCATCCGCAATTCCGCCGTTGTCATTCAGATCGCCTCTTAATAACAATACATGGTCTGACACCGTTTCCTGATCGATATATACGGTTACAGATGTTGAATTGTCCCAGAAATGGATCTTTGATACGCTCACATCGTAGCCTCCCGGTTCAATATCTGTAAAGGTGTACATACCATTTGCGTCTGTTGTCGTTGAACTTATTAAACTTCCGTTCTTTGTCAGGTTGACCACTGCTCCAGCGATCGCAGTGTTATTGCAACTGAATGCAATGGTGCCTGATATGGTGCCGAGACGAAGCACTGAGAACAGACCGCTTTCTGCTGGCGCGGTTCCCAGTTCATTTTCTGTGCTGGCGAACTCGATTTCCGAGATGTCCATATAACTGGTTGCACCCGGTGCCCCGATGACACTGAAATTGAGCAGTAAAACCGAACCTGTGGAGCCATCCGGTATGGCGAGTGGCTGCCATGCAGTGGTGAGTGTTATGGTGTGGTTGTTGCTGCCCAGCATGAACCACCAACC
>DAOWIV010000010.1 GCA_030640725.1 Methanosarcinales archaeon
AGCATCGACTGGACGCCATCGTGCGAAGATTATCCGGTTATGCCAGGGTTCCCGCCGCAGTCACTCCCGCTCACGATAACAGCGACTGTTGACTGCAACTGCAGTAGCTGTCCGAACTGTCCGGATGATGGGAGTTGCGGAAAGATAACTGAATCCGACGAGACGAATAACGCACTCTCAAAGGTTATTCCGGCTATCCAGGATTACCCCGCCACAAACGGCGTCATCGGCGGAGTTGTGAACAATGGTTACATGAGCAAGAACTTCGACTGCGATACAACGGAAGAGCCGCTGACCACAGAATTACCGGGCGGCCTAGAGTGTTTAGACCTTGCTGACGTTGATATGGCAATCAACATAAGTGGTGCGAAGATCAGCACCTTTGCTCCGCAGGTAACCGATACAAGGGTTCACCACATCGATCTGCCGGATGGTGCGGTGGTGGTGGGCGCGGGACTCTATGTGAACTGGTATGACCAAGGGGGGAACTACAAGACGTATCCAACCGGATGTCTGGCGAATCTGAGTGTGAACTTCGAGGGAACGGATCTCATGCCCGACGTGGTATACAATGACTCAAAGGCGTTTGGATACTACCAGTCACCGAAGGGATGTTCTGGATTTGATGTGACCTCACTTGTGCGCGAATCTGGTGACTACACGGCGATTGTTAAGAACATCGAGCCTGCCGGAGGCAACAACACCACGCTGCTCGGCCAGGTGCTGGGCGTGTACTACATTGGTGCAGGTCATGGCTGCAGGGTTCAACTCTGGGTGCTGGGAGGAACTGACTACCTCATGGCAGCGGATGATACGCATGGCGGTGATAACTACTCTGTCTCGCCAGAGAGTGCCACAGCAACGGTAGCGTTTCCCGGCGAGATCGACCTGACCGATGTCATCGATGCAAAACTGATCACGTTCGTTGTACAGGGAATGGGACCTGGATCTGACCTGCTCTTCAATGACGAGGTCATCAAGACCGATGCATGGGACGCGTCCACAGAGGCGTATCCCGGAAGCAAGATCAATGTGGAGGAGGTCTCGGTTCTCTCGAAGCTGCTTTCAAGCGGAAACACCATGGGATTCCGTGACAACGGTAGCAACGGGATGCAGGCAGCCTGTGCAATCCTTGCGGTCAGACATGCACCTGCATCAGCTGCTCCGGATCTGGTTGTGGAGAGCGTTACTCCGAACTGTGACTATCTCTTCGGCAACGAGAGCAATGGGATATCCGCAACAATCACGAACAATGGCGCTGATTGTGAAGGATCGTTCAATGTCAGTTTCGTTCTCAGCGATGGATTCAGCGCAACAGAATCGGTCGATGCATTGGCTTCAGGAAACAGTACTACAGTGAGCATCACCGATCCCACAATCAGGAATGCCGGGGATTCGGTGACAATAGAAGTGACTGCTGATTGCGATTCCGAGATTGCCGAGTCAGATGATGCCAACAATGTACTAACTTCTGATGTAACTGTTGCAAACAACGGCTACAAAGGCAAGACCTACACCGGCGGCGAGAATATAACGACGTGGAAGACGTACGATCTCAACGGTGATCTGGTCTATTCGGCAGGTGACAGTTACTATCTGAGCATGAGTGACGATCGGCACTGGACAACATACGACGTTTGCTGGACTGCGGATGATCTCTCCGTTCCGGCTACTGCAACCGTTGCAGAGGTAAGATTGTATGCACCCTACACATGGGATAAGGCGGGCGTGATGCCTGATGAAGTCAGCATGAGCTTCAACGGGGTTGCTCAAACCCGGGATGCGCACTACTGTGATGAGAAGATGCACGGCACCAGTTACCCATACGGAATGCTCGTATACAATGTAACAGATGACTTCAACGCAGGTGGCAACACCGCAAATCTCACCAACTCGCATTCTGGCGGTGGCAATGTATCCATGCGCGGCATGATGCTGGTTGTGGTGTATGAAGATGAAAGCGAACCACGGCGCCAGATAGCTCTCAACGAGGAGTTTGACCTGCTCTGCGGCAAATCATCCAAATGCACAACACCAGAGGAAGCGACCGCGTGGGCGCCAATTACCGGACTTACAATCGATCCGTCAACTGTGGCAAGTGCCAGATTGATAACTTATGCTCCCGGCGCAGATCCGACCGAAGGAGAACTGATCTTCAACGGACAGGTCTGGACTGATGAGTGGAACGACAACGGGCTCCACCAGATCGGGATCAGCGATCGAGTTGTAACCGCTCATCTGAAGTCAACCGGCAATGTCGTGGGATTCCAGAGCAGCGCCGATTATATGGAAGCAAGCAATGCGATCCTTATATTGGAGGAAGGCGATCCATGGATAGATTCTGATTCTGATGGTGTACCGGATTGCTGGGATCTTGAAGAGGACACGCCTTCTGGTTATCTCACAGATTCAGACGGTGTAGGGTATCGAATCGGCGATGTAAACCGGGATGGTAAACTTACGAGCGCAGATGCGCTCATGATCTTGCAGGCGATAGTTGAGAACATCGAGCTATAGAACGCTCGATGATCCTTTTTTTTGGCTCTCCGCTGTTTTGTATGGGTATTGCAATATCACTAATATCAACTGAAGTAGATTACAGGAAAGACGTATCGAGTGCAGAGCGTTCGCCGTTATCGAAATGTTCAAGATTTCATCACCATGATGCATATTCTATAGGATATTTTAATCCCATCCGCCCATATAAAATAGCGAAGAGTCCTTTATGTACCGCCTGCACACAATAATCACCTATGACCAGCCTGATCTTCGATCCGTTCATGGGCGCATCCGGCGACATGATTATCGCCGCCTTGATCGATCTCGGCGCAGATCAAGCGCACATCAAGGAGATCATGGAATCTGCGGCACCAGTTTCCGTGACGATCGGTAGAACGGTAAAGAATGGGATCGCAGCAACCAGCGTATCGGTTACGCCTGATGATTCGACGGTTCGCACATATCCTGATATCGTGGCTGGTATCAGGGCGTCAGAACTGCCAGATCAGATCATCGAGGATACAATCGCGGTTTTTGACCGTATCGCATCCGCAGAATCCACCATCCACAACGTATCAAAGGATATACTTCATTTTCATGAAATCGGGCAGGCTGATGCCATAGCAGACGTGGTCGGGGCGTCGGTTGCGATCCATGATCTCGCCCCGGGCGCGATCTTCTGCAGACCGATTGTGACTGGCACCGGGTATGTGGAGACCGCTCATGGGACGCTCACGGTGCCAGCGCCCGCGACGCTTGAGATACTCTGCGGCTCCGGGTTGTTGTGGAGCTACGGGGGCATCGAACACGAATTGCTGACGCCGACTGGCGCCGCGATTCTTGCGCATCTGACATGCCCTGCCCCGGACCCCGACCAAGACCCCGCCACCTACGTGAACGCGGTCCCTGGGTCCGGGCGCTCTGCAATCCGTACAGGGTACGGTGCTGGAAAGGCGGATCTAAAGATTCCAAACGTTTTGCGTGTTATTCTATGCGAGAACGAACACGACGATGCCGGACTTCTGCGGGACGACATCGCGGTGCTCGAAACATCGGTCGATGACGTGACCGGGGAGGTGCTTGGCAGCCTGATTGAGGAACTAATCGCGATGGGGGCGCATGACGCAATTGTAATCCCCGCAACGATGAAAAAGGGGCGGAGCGGGCATTTGATCCAGGTGATCGCAAAATCAAGCGATTCCGCACGGATTGCGCGTCGGATCATCGAGGAGACTGGTTCACTTGGTGTGCGCATATCACCAACCAGGCATAGATTGATCGCAAATCGGAGAATCTCGGCGATCAATATTGAGATCGGCGGCAGCAAGTATGTGGCTGCGATCAAGATCGCGACCGACGATTCCGGCAATGTCCTGAACATATCCGCTGAATTTGAGGATGCAAAGAGGGTTGCACACCTCACAGGCGTTCCGGTGCGGGAAGTGATGCGCAGAATCGTGGATCAGGCATGGAAACGCGATTTTCCCGGAATTTTCTGAGATTTGAGGATCTGACAGAGAATTGCCTGTCGGATCGTTCATATACCCTTGTCGCAACATCAACATTTACATCCGACGCCCTCCAGATATATCACCAATGCCTGAGATGCCGTCCGACGATCCGGTTGAGATTCTGGTGCGCCTTGCAAAGGACCGCGAGATTGACCCGTGGAATATCGATATCATCGAGGTTACAGACAAGTTCCTGCAGTATCTCGAGAAACAGCAGTTTGATCTGAGTTATTTTGGGCGAACACTCCATTACGCTGCGATCCTCCTCCGGATGAAGGCTAACGCCGCAATAGAGGATGAAGAGCAGACCGAAGAAGAAATAGAGGAGTTGGATCACTTTGATGTCGAGGAGTATCCGATACCAGAACCGCAGATACGCAGGCGGTCAAAACGACCGGTGACGCTCGACGAGCTTATTTCCGAGCTGAAAAAGGCGGAAAAAGTCGAATTGCAGAGAAAGACGCGAGAGAAAGTGAAGGAAGAGAAACCAGTGATTACGACCGAAGATATTCTCAAAATTGCGCACGAAGAGAATATTGAACAGACGATCGCGGAGGTGCAGATGGTTTTACACGAAAAATTTAAGCACAGCGACGTTGTGGCGTTGGGCGAGTTGCTGGATCCGGATACCGACTCGATTCTCACATACATATCGCTGCTGTTCATGGCGACCAGAAAGCAGATATGGCTGGAGCAGCCAGAGTTGTTCGGCGAACTGTATATCAGGGCGCAGGAAGGTGTTTCGGATGTATGATGCAATCGTGGTCGGAGCCGGCATAAGCGGGCTGTTATCGGCGCTCGCACTTGGAAAGCATGGGAAGAACGTGCTGGTTCTCGAAAAGAGCGGACACGTTGGTGGAAATTGTAACAGTTACTGTGTTGATGGTTTTTGGGTTGATACAGGACCCCACGCGATCACTCACCTACACAAGGGACCGCTCCGTACATTGATGGATGAATATTTCGATTATATCCCGGCGTTTGTTGATTACGGCACCTATTATGTCCGCACACCTGCCGGCATCCGTTCGATACCGTCGAACCTGCGCGAGTTTGTGACGTTTGACGTGCTCCCGCGAAAAGATCGCCTGATGCTGTCTCAGGCGCTGACAAAAGCATTAACCCTCTCCACATTTGGTATCGATACGTCAAAGATGTCCATATATTCCTGCATGCCGCGTCATCTGTCCAAAACGACTTATGATTTTGTTGACACGATCGCATATTTCCTTTCAGGGAAATCCATGAAAGAGACCTCCGTTTACCGCGTTCTCTACGGCAGCAGTTTTGTGCGGGACAGCGCGATGTATGAAACCGCGGACCAGCCGATAGCAGACCAGCTGGCAGAGCAGATAACAAATATAACTGGTATTCGTAGGTTAATCACCAATAAAACTGCTCATGCACAGGCATATCCAAGAGGCGGTCTTAAAGTGCTGCTCAACTCTGTGCTGCATTCACTCCCCGATAATGTCGAGATCAGGACGAATACGTGCGTTGAACGCATTCTGTCCGAAGATGGGGTCGTATGCGGCGTATCCACGGATGATGAGTCTTATGACGCAGAGATCGTTATCCATTCCGGGTTTGCGAAGGATCTTCCAGTGCTCCTCGGAGATCTCCCGCCTGGGTATCTGCAGGACCTCGGACGGATCGATCAGGCACTAAGTATGTGTATCTGGCTTGGACTCTCGCAACAGATGAAGGAATTCGATTATACTGGTTCTGAGATATGGTTTCAGGAAAAAGCGTACTGGGCAATGCCAATAAGCAATTATTCGTCCACGATCGCTCCGAAAGGTAAGCAACTCGTAGGATTCATGTTTGTTGTGGAGGACTCGGTGAAACGCGAGAAAAAAAGGGCATGGGAGACCCTGCATCAGGCATTTCCCAACATCGAAAAATACATCGAGATGACTCATTATCAAGTTACAACCCCTGAGAAGGCTGCTGTGAGCATCAACGGCTACATCCCTGATGTCAGGACTCCTCTGAAGAACCTGTACCTCGTCGGGACCGATGCCGCTGCCGAGAGCATGGGCATCACGAGAGCAGCCTATTCTGTGATCGATCTGATCAAATGCATGAAAGAAGATGGTTATCTGAGGTCAGGCAGACCATGACTCCGGCAAACCGCGCCATAAACCGGTCTGCAAACCGGCCAATCATATTCGCGATATCGAGAATCGAGAATATGATGTATCAGGTGACATTCGATCCTGCTCTGCAGAAAGGCTTGATTGCAGCCAATGTTTCCGTCATAGATGAGGCTGATCTCGATGACGTGCTATTCATCTTCAGGAGAGTGATGGGGGGTGGACTTGCGGTCGGATCGTACATCAAAGTGATCAGAGATCCTTCCTCGATCGGGCAAATCGTCTTTAACGACCGCGAATGTGCAATCGTGACGCCGTGCAGCATCACAATCGATAGCGTCCTGCTCAAAAGCGGGATTCCGGTGCGACCCGTATTCGGAGGTATCGTGCAGATCGAGAATGGGGTTCCTGTACGCTTTACTGACATTTTGACTTACGAGAGCACCACGATTGATCCGATCGACGTGCTCATGTCGCAGGACCTGACATCGGTAACCGACGTCATCGCAACAGGATCCGGAAAGATCCTTGCAAACATGAGGATTGTACCTATGCATGCACGGGAACGAGTCGAAGATGCGCTCGACACGTTGAAGTCGGCTAACTTTGACAGCATCCTATGGGTGAGTGAGCCAAACACCGATGTGCTCGGCGTTCCGATCGAGCGCGACCACGTCGGCATCGTTGCAATCGGCGGGACAAATCCAATGGCGGCGGTGCAGGAGCAGGGCATACCGATCCGCACCCACGCGTTCTCAGAACTGGTCGATGTCGGTGAGATGGAGACTATTATATAAACATAAGGGACTGGGCACAAAGTAACCTGACCCTGTTATTTTGTGACAGTCCTTTAGCCAAGCCGTGGTCTGACCTCGCTCCGGTAATACTCGTTCCACTCATCATAATCCATACCCGAGTTGCATGGCAGTTTCTCGCGGAACTCCTTTGTGAGTTCATAACAGCCGTCGCTGACCCACGGGGTATGGAAATCGAACTGGTCAAAGTCGCCCCACTCCTCAAGCGAGTTTAGCTGCAAAAATCCCACCTCGATGCACCTCTGGTAGAGCGGGGTGCCGGGATACGGGACAAAAAACGAGAGGAGAAAGTCCAGTTTCGCAAGATCGCTCTCTTCATGGAAGATATCAATCATCCGTTTCATCATCTCAAATGTGTGCGCAATCTCGGTCTTTGTATCAATGCCCGGAATCCCGACCATGAACGAACCCCTCAGATCAATATCGTGTTCTGCGCAACTGTGGGTGCATTTGGGGATATGGTCAACCGATGCGCCTTTCCCCATAGCGTCGAGCGATGGCTGATACCCGCTCTCAAACCCGATGAAGACCTCCCGAAGCCCTGCTCTCCGCAGAAGCTCCCACACACTGTCATCGAGGCGGTGCAGACGCTCCATCCTCCCGTTTACACTGACCAGGTTCAGATTTAATCCCCCCTCGATCAGGAGTTCTGCGATTGTGCTGATACGCCTTATGCTGACGAAGAAGTCACTGTCCCGGATCATGAACGTGTCGATCCCATATTCTGTGTGCAGCTTCTCGATCTCGGCGACAGTCCTCGCAGGAGTCAGGGCGGTCCATTTATGCTTGCAGAATAAAGGCTCAGAGCAGAAGAAACAACTTGCAAGACATCCTCTACTCGTTTCGTAATCAATGCAACGATCTCCAAACCGGTAGGACTTGATGTAGCGTTCCATCTCGATTAAATGATATGGCATGTCGCAGAACTCGTTGATATCTGAAAACTCACGGTCAGGATTGGTTATGATATTCACGCGTTCCTGTTCCGGTTCTTTGTAGGTGATCCCGGGCAGCCCTTCGAGGCTGCGTCTGTCACTAAGCCGGCGCACAAGTTCTTGAAACGTGTATTCGCCCTGCCCTCGCACTACAATGTCGATGTTCGGGTTCAGGATCGTCTGCTCTGGCATGGTGGATGGGTGGTAGCCGCCCCAGACGACTGTGAGTTTTGGGTACTGCTTTTTCACGGCAGCCGATACATCGAGTCCGTCCCTGATCTGGTAGCAGGTCATGCTGCTCACCGCAAAGAGCAGGGCATCGCTACATGCAGCAAGGATCTGTTCGGTATAATTCTCATCCACGACCGCATTGAATATTCTCACATCGTAGTCATTCATCACCATCCGTGCAATCGCAAGAAGGGAGAGTGGCGCATTGACAAGCGGGACTTTCTTGGATGTTGTGGCGTGTTCTTCGATGCTTCGCACGGGTAACGGGTTGAATAGCACGATAGACTGCTTATCCGGGTGTTTTCGGGATTGAGACATGGGGGCTTGATTTGCGATATGGCTTGTGTTCACTGCGGTAATCCACGTTCTTTTCGTATAAAAGTTGATCGAGCGCAAAAAGGGGGACGGTTACGCCGTCGCGGTGTTGGCGTCGTTTTTGAAGCTGTTGATTCGAGTCTCGTGTCTTCTACTTTGGATTTTGGATATCCAGAATGAGCTTAGGTTTATGTGGTATCAAGTTATGATTCATTGTGCATGGGACCTGGAAAACTCCACAAGAATCGCATGGTTTCGCTACTTGCTGGTCGCATGCAGAACGTCGGCGCAGTCAAGCCGAATGCGGAAACGCTGGTGTACAGGCTCTGTACTTAAGTCCGGGGTTTAGTGACTATGTGTATCCTTTGAATAGCTTGAACCGGAATAGCAGTCGTGGCGCTAAAATTGGGGCATGGATAAAACTGCAAAAAAGGACATGTGGGGAAACAAAGTTTGTTCCATCGGTCATCGGTTAAGACACTTGCCGATCTACCCGATATTTTCATGAAATAATATTCACCAACCATTTATATCTTGGTATCCCCAATTACTTCTAATCAGTTATCTGAGGGGATATTGATGACAACC
>DAOWIV010000022.1 GCA_030640725.1 Methanosarcinales archaeon
ATTGCGGCTGGCGGATTGTGGTGTTGAAGAGCGTCCGTGTGAGTGCATCAAACTGAAAGGATATGAGAAAGAAGAGTCGTCGCATAATAAGCCATATAAAGAAGTATATCACAATTGGTTGTAAGGTGATGTTTACATGGAAGGAAAAACAATACTAATAAGCTTAAATGGGGCACAAGCAGAATTATTAAAATCACTCAAAGGCAAAGGTTTTGGAACGAAGGATGCGGAGATCATAAAGAACATCTTTATCACCTATATCAATGAAAAATCGTCTTTGAAGAGCACATATTTTGAAGCGCAAGAAGAGGTGAGGGAAATGTATGATGAAACTTTTTGGGCTCGTCAGCGCGAACTGCTGAAAGAGAAAGATAAGTTTGTGAGCATCGATGAGATATGAAATACGTCTCCACCCAAACTCTATAAGTTCTCTTAATAATCTCAATCAAATTACCAAAGAACGATTAATATCCAAAATAAGAGTATTGAAAGATCGTCCTAAACTAAAACGAGCTGGCGCCGATATAAAGAAGATCAAAGATGCGAATCCAGAGGCATATAGGTTGAGGATAGGCGATTATAGGGTGATTTATGCTGTCGAGGGGGATGTCGTGTGGATTACAGAGATTATGTCCCGCGGCAGAGGCTATCGAAAGCGTTAGTTTTTCCGCCACGGATGCCCCGAATTCATTGCGGAGTGAAACGGCTGGGCTTTGCCCCTCTGTCCGCCACACCCGAAACGCGCCCCACCACCTTGCGATTGCGGCGCAAGTCTCACACGAATTAGTTAGCACCATCAGCTCACCCCATCTTTCCCTGCCGCAATTCACCACACACTGTTAGACCCCCGCCCGCCACACCCCCGCAAACCAGCCCCCGCCGCCGCATCCGAACCCAGGAATCGCCCCGCGATGCCAGCGTCACGCAAGCACCCGCATGAGCGACCGGTCACAGACAGATCCGGGCGAGATTGCGGCTGGCGGACCTGCAACGCCCGAGGAACTGCCCGACGCAGAATACGCGAAGGGCAGGACACTCACAGAAACACGCGAAAACCTGAAAGAATCCATAGAGATAATCATCGAGGCAAACCATGAACTGACGTGGCTTGAAATAGGGTCGGATGCAATCAGAGAAGAATTGCTGGTGGCGGCATGAATGAAGCGCCTCACGCTGCCACAACATTTGAAGCTTATCCAGATGCGCTTTTGGAGTCTCCGAAACCAGACCGCAACGTACATTAGCAGGCACAAATAAAGACTGGTTCGGAAGCACGAGGCACCAGAATGAAGATCAAAGGCGGCTACACAAAGAAGATACTGAAGATTGACCTGCCCCGGAAAAAATCGGTCGTAACAGAGGTCGATGATGACTTTGCGCTGAAATACATCGGCGGAAGAGGCTGGGGTGCAAAGATTGTCTGGGATAACCTGCTGAAGCACCCGGATCTCAAACCATTCGATCCTGAGAACGTTGTGGTGATCGCACCAGGTCCGCTCTCAGGCTTGTACCTCCCTGCATCAGGCAAGAACTCCTTTGTATCGATATCGCCGCTTACCGGCATATACGGCGACAGCAGCATGGGCGGGCTTTTCGGGGTGGAACTGCGGCAGGCAGGATATGACGCGCTGGTAATCGCAGGCAGGGCTGATGCGCCTTCAGTCATCTGCATCGATGACGGCGACATCGAGATCAGGAGCGCATCCGCATACGTTGGAAAGACGTCTACTGACACCGAACGTGCAGTAAAGGAGGACCTCGGTGACATTGAGATCAGGGTCGCTGCGATAGGACCGGCAGGGGAGAATCTGGTCAAGTTTGCGTGCGTCAACACCGACTGGAGCCGGAATGCAGGGCGCACAGGCATGGGCGCAATCTTTGGGTCAAAAAACTTGAAAGCCATCGCGATTCGGGGATCTCGTGACCTCCCGGTCCACGATATGGACCGGCTCATCGCCGCAAGCGATAAGGCATTCGATTACCTGAAGAACCATGATCTCTTTGAGTTGTGGCAACAGCAGGGCTTGATGTCGGTCATCGATTACATGAATACAGCCGGTGTGATGCCGACCCACAACTTCAATGACGCCCATTTCGAGCTTGCAGACCGCATCAACGGCGATACGATGCTTGATTACAAAATCGGGGACACTGCATGTTTCTGCTGCCCGATGTCATGCGGAAACATCTGTCTGGTAAAGGACGGGAAGTATGCAGGGACCGTAACAGAGGGTCCTGAGTACGAGACTGCATGTATGTTCGGCTCGAATGTCGGCGTATCTGACTTCGCTGCGATCATGCGTGCAAATATGCGGTGCGACGAACTCGGTATTGATACCATCTCAACAGGCAATCTGATCGCTGTCCTGATCGATGGATACGAACAGGGCATTCTCAAGCGCGACGATCTTGATGGGATGACGCTACAGTGGGGAGACGCCGATTCGGTTCTTGCGATGGTCGAGAAGATCGCATATCGAGAGGGCATTGGGGATGTTGTGGCTGAAGGTACGTATGGGTTGATAAAACGTTTCCCTGCACTCGAGCGTCTCATATCCCATACAAAAGGACTTGAGATGACTGCTTACGATGCACGGATTGGTGTCGCTATGGCGCTTGGGTACGGGACCTCTGACATCGGCGCACACCACACCCGGGCGTGGCCTCTTGCAAAGGAGATTGAACTCGGGAGCAACTGGACGCTTGCGCAGCGTGTCGATCTCGTGATCTACCACCAGACCGTGCGCCCGCTATTCGACTGCCTTGGCGTATGCAGGCTCCCGTGGATCGAGCTCGGTCTTGATGAGCATATCTACGCAGAGATGTTTGCTGCGGCAACGGGCGTGCCATTCACGCTCGACGACCTCTTCGAGCGATCAAGCCACATCTATGATCTGACGCGGATGATTAACATAAAGCGTGGAGCCAGCAAAAAGGACGATTACCTGCCTGACCGGGTCTTTGATACCTCAATCAAGACCGGAGCGCACGCAGGAGAGTCGCTTGACCGTGAATATTTCGAAAGTGCGCTTATGCTGTACTATGAGAAGCGGGGATGGGATGAAAACGGGGTTCCTGGGGATATAGGGGAAGATTGAATGTCGCCACTCCGTACGTGTTATTGTTATACTCAGCACCGTATACCCGGGCATACGGCATAAACTGCGATTTTGTTTAATTAACCTCGCAGCTATTCGATTTTTCCGATTTTAACGGCTGGGGTTTTCGACTTACACGGGTGGCATTTTCACATCAGTCGCAGACCAAAGAAAGGACACAAAAGAGTGACGAGACTCATGCAAAGCCCAATAGGCAGGTGGATGCTGC
>DAOWIV010000213.1 GCA_030640725.1 Methanosarcinales archaeon
GATGTGACTTCCATCTCGCCGTATTCATCACCAGCTTGCACGGGTATACAATTCTCCGATATCTGGAAGATGCCGTTAATCACTGCCATGTTAGTCTCCGTACCTGCAAAGACGCTGCCAACGTGGATCACAATGGTTGGGACATCATCGACGCTTCCAAGATCTTTTTTATACACAAAAGTGTCTGGTGCATCCACGATTCCACTGTCAACGATTTCCCCACCCTTGTTCAGCTCGATCTGCACTTTATCCCCGTTAATATCGAGTTGCGTGATCTTTAATTCGTAGTCCTCTTCTAACTGGAGCGACGCGCCAGTGGATAGCGTATGCCTCGCGTCTTTATCGATCAGGACTTTAGAGAGTATTTCGCTTGAAACGAGGCTTATGGGCTCGTCTGTGATCACATCATCAGTTCCATCGCCATATCCTGCGAAACATTCCTCTGTTAGGAATCCAATGCGCTGGTAAGAGCCCCATCCGCTGTAGTCGAAGTCTACGTCGACCGCCGTGGTTTTGTACGCGAGATGGTTTGCATCGATGGTTCGGTCGTACTCTAACCCCGCGTCGATTGCGAGCATTAGTGACTCGGTTGCCACGTCCTCATCAAAATCATACCAGAATGCGGCGAAATTGGAGGTGTTCCACGACACGACGATCGGGGTCTGCATGGTGGTTGGTTCCACGACCTCGCCGCGGATCTCAACGGCTCCCACTCCCGGAATCGGGGTTGGCGTCGGAGTTGGGGTGGGGGTCAGAGTCGGTTCGGGTTCAGGGCATTCATGGCTGATATATGGATAATACCGGTAGTTGCACGCCCCGTCCCCGTCCAGATCGCCTGCGACACGAAGCCAGAGACCCTCAGCGATATGGAAATCCAAGTCCGGGTCAAGCGAGATGCCCCCTTCGCTCTCGAGCCGGACTGATTCAGACGTAACCGTCCGCACGTCCAGTATTCCCGCGCCCTCGTCGATGACGCTGACGAGATCATCATCGATCAGCATTGCACACTTGAGTTGTATGAGATTGGTGGTTGTGCCGCGGAATATGGCATCCACATACACGCTGAAGACCGGCACATCAGCCTCAGAGTCTACGTCCGTCTGATACACGAAGGTTCGCTCAGTCTGAATATCCTCTGTCGTGACGGCATACGCCCCAAGAGAGCCACTGATGTCCATACAGTTGTTAAACCAATCTCCCTGATCATATAACCGGATGACCGAGGAATAGACCTCGTCACCGTCCTTATTAAGCGTGAGCCGGACCTCATTTGCATCGAGATCGATCTGTTCTGCGATCAGGGAATAGCCGTTCCTGAGATACCATTCCTCACCTGTGGCAAGCGTTTTTTTGTCGTATTTGTCCATCTCCATAATGACTGGCGATATCATGTATGGCTTACCATTGATCGCCATGTATTTCTCCCCAAACCACCAGATCTCGAAGTATTCGCCGATCTCGTGGTTCGCGTAGTTTGATTCGACCCTGTAGCTGGTGTACACAAGATCTCTCCTATCGATCAGGTCTGGCACGGTGACCGTTGTCGTGAGTGCTTCTGACAGGATGTTTCTGTCCACGTCGTAGTGCAGCCCGGCAAAGTTCTGACCGGTCCATGTGAACGGAGCGATCTGGAATGCCGCATCCACGACTTCGCCACGTATATCGATCGTTTCGGTCTCTGCGCCAGCGGGCGCGGCAGATGTGGCAGATGTGGCAAGCGCAGCACACGCAACGAACATGCAAGCCACAAGCGCAACCAGTGTAATTATTTGTCTATTCATTATATATCCCTCATTATCGCGCATGAGCGCAAATCCCAATTAATATTCAGGTGATGCTACCCAACTCTATATAAGTATAACCTGTGTAACTTGTAGGCGGTAGGCGGCGATGGGTGCGATCACGCTGCGGTCAAAGACTAAAAGCAGCAGTGTCCCAGGGTTTTCCGGGCACCAACCTCTTTTTATGGTATATACACTATAGCGTCCAGTCACTCTGCGCATCATTTCCATTTACGAAAAAGTATGGCTTTTTGATAATTCCCGTGAAATCGATCTGCGTGATAAATCAAGTAAATATGGAATATCCCCCGTTGTTAGTGATTTTATTACTTTCTGGTTAC
>DAOWIV010000187.1 GCA_030640725.1 Methanosarcinales archaeon
ATGAGGGATTTACCAATAAAGATAGGTTCAAAGTTCTTCGCTGTTTTTCATGGGTGGCGCCGGGTACTTCGCGGTGCGACTTCCTGCCAAGCAGCACAAATCACACTGATTTTAGCCACATCTCACTTGCCACATGTTCATTAAATCTTCTGTAACACCATGGTGGCGTGACACCCACGCCTCACCAAAACCCTTATATACTACCGCATAGTAGTGATACAAGTGCGAGCGGGTTACAAACTCTTTTTACCACACTAACCCCCACTCCCCACTCCCCACACCCGCTCGCATAAACCCCCTTGCAGCCATCAGTCATTTTTGCTTAACTCTTACTCTTGTTGACGATCCTTGTCTGCATTACATCGCCACCGAGCGCATGCCACGCTTCACGCAGTTCTTTTATCTGATCGCGCCTGACAAGCGCTGTATAAGCAGATCCGGTCCCCGATAGGCTTACTCCGGCGATCCCGAGTTCAAGCGCACGCATCGCAACCTCTGTGTCAAATCCGAGTGCGGCACAGTACAGCAGCCCGTTTAAGGTCATCGCATTCCCAAGGTCGTGAGCGAGTGCAAGCTGGTATGCCACCTCCACAAGCGGCGCAACCGCCTTTGACCTGGCGATGTTGGTGTCAGCGGTAAACGCCACCTCTTCTGGCAGGTAAATCAGCACATCAGAATCGTACTTGATGTGTGACACTAGTTCCTGATTGCGATTGTTGGTGATTACGACCCCTCCGAGCATCGAAGCACATGCATCATCGAATGCGCCGGTGATGCTGACCCCGACATCGAGCGCAGCACGTACGCCCATGCGGACGGCTTCTATCGGTGGCAGCGTTTCCCCGATCGCATCCAGTGTCGCAAGTATCGCCGCGTTTGCCGCCGCAGAACTGCTTTTTAGCCCACGCGCGATCGGTATCTCGCTCCTGGTTGTGACCGCGCCATCGCAGACGTATCCGAACCGGTCCAGCACCAGAGATACACATTGCTCAATCAAAGCGGTGTCATAGGTAGCGCCGTCGCATGTATCGCAGGTAGCAGCGTTCTCGATTCTGCCGGCAATCCTGCTCCCGCCCCCGGTGCATTCATGTAATTCGACATCGGCTGTTGTCTTCAGATCGATGCAGAATGCAGCACCCTTCCATATCGCAATCGCATTCACGATCGTGCCTGCGCCATTTGCGTACGCGTGTCCGTGCATAATCGGTAATACTCTTGACCAACCTTTATACGGATTTCCAAAGTGGCAAGACTGCCACTGCCAGATAAGAAATGCCCGGGATCGCCCAAGTTTACCACTCCGCAAGTGCAATTTGGAATTTTCGCATTTCAGAGCATCATTTCAGAGGATGGTATTTTCAATACGGAATGATTTCATCACGAATTAGGTGAATCGCCACTTTTACGAGTGTATGTAAAGCGCACATACCGGGAATTTTAGAAATACTCGGTGCGTGCCAGTGAACAGGACAAATTCGTGGCATCCGTGTTAAATATCTTGCAACAACACATTATATGAGCGTGGCACCTTCTGCTGGTAGCTTCTTTACTGTGAGTTCCCTAACCTATCCGGAAACGGACGGGGAGGTTCTTCCGAAGAGCCGGATGAGGGAAATCTTCACATCCTGTTCTGTGAGGGGCATAGTAACCTTGGGGCTATTACATAGAGGTGTAGCTATCAAGCTCCACTCGGCATCTTATTTGATATTGTGGATGTGTTTAAGGAGGTTTAACTTGACCCGGGTTATTTTGTGACAGTCCCTAAATATCAGCGGTATCAGACATCACCGCCTTGCAAAATACCGCTTACCACCATGCAC
This sequence comes from Methanosarcinales archaeon, assembly GCA_030640725.1. Taxonomy (GTDB): domain Archaea; phylum Halobacteriota; class Methanosarcinia; order Methanosarcinales; family Methanogasteraceae; genus Methanogaster_D. The sequence continues at coordinate 1,821 of DAOWIV010000187.1, forward strand.
CGCCGAAACGACGTCGCCCCGATCCACGAGTTCCCGCAGATACTTTGCAGCCTCGTTTCGGTGCATCTGAAGCGCATCCGATATCTCATCCATCGTGAGTGGTCTTCGCTGCAGGAGTGGCAGGATATCCGCACGAACCCCGATTCTTGCGTCAGCGATGATCTCGACATCTCCCTTAAATCTGCTTGATCCCGCAAATCGCTCGCATATCCGTATCATCTCGCCCCTGCCAGCTGCCTCGACATCATCAGCAGAGGGTCGCACCACGGTA
>DAOWIV010000280.1 GCA_030640725.1 Methanosarcinales archaeon
AAAATGTTGGTCGTAAAAATGAAGAGATATATCTAACGATAGGGGGTGGAAGTGGGCAAGAAGCAGTCTGCTGCAACTGATTTTCTACTACAGTGCCATCAAAAATTAGCGATCAGCCGTGGGAAAGGCGGGTTATAGGGTATATACCATAAAAAATTGAAAAGACTCGACTGGCACAACGCTCACAACCGTTGTACTTCTCTGTATCAATCTAAGTGCGCACCTGCCCAATCAGACCGATGCCGTAGAGCGTAGCGCACAGTCGTTCGCACAGCCCACAACACCGATCTTCATCTTGTGCACATTCACAAATCCAGATGATCAGTGTGTGCCCATCACAACCCGCACGCCAAGCGCTGAAATCGCATCTGCTATTTCATCCACGTAAGCACATTTCGGCGGATGTGGGATTGGTTTGATCAGGCAGGTGCAGATGAATATCACCTCTGCACCACGCCTGATCATCTCTTTTACCTGCCGCGGCGCATCCCTACCAGGACAGCCACCACAGGAGATCATGCCGATGATGTCGATATCATCTCCGGCAAATTCGCTGAAAGATCCTGTCCGGTTCTTGATTGCCGCAAAGCAGGCAGTGCCCGGACAGGACCTCATAGCGGTCTCACATCTAACCAGCCCTATCTTCATAATGTGTCAAGCACTTCCTTGATGAACTTGCCCTCGCCGACATTCTTCATCACATTCCCGAGCCTCTCACGACCCGGCTTTGTCCTGTACTTGACAAACGTGCTTGCAACAGCATCGATCAGCTTTGGAATCTCCTCTGCTGCGCAGAACGACTTCAGAAGTATCCCGTCAGCAGGTCGTCGTGCATCGTTTGCGCCGATCCGCATCGTGTATCCGCGCTCCTTCTCGATTACAGCTTCGTTCGGACATCCCCTGATACACCATCCACATAATACGCACTTGTCTTTGTCAATTACTGCCTTTCCAAGAACGATTGAGATCGCATCGACCCTGCAGAGTTCGGCACAACGCCCACAGCCGTTACATTTCTCATTGTCGATCTCAGGACGTACCTGCCCGATAAGACCGATGTCGTGGCGCTTGGCTCGTACACAATCGTTAGCACAGCCTGCGATACCGATCTTCATCTTGTGCGGTGTCAGTTTCTGTGCAAACGCCATTGTGAGCTCTCCTGAGAGTTTCTTGGTCTCGACAAGCCCTTCTGTACAGTAGTCCATCCCAACGCACGATGAGACATAGCCCATGCCAATCGTTGCAAGCCCGCTCGCATAGATATCGCTCATCAGTTTATCCACGTTCGTGCCTGGAACGCCCTGAATCTCGACGGTCTGCCGCGCCGTCATCTCAAGTGTCCCATCGCCGTACTTCTTAGCGAGTTCAGCCACTTTCGCAAGCGGATCTGCGCCCATCAGTCCTGAATTGGTCTTTATCTTGACATAGAACGTACCCTTGACCTCGCCCACGATACCTGGATAGTCTGATGCCCAGTAGAACTTGACCTTCTTACCCTCGTCGAGCCGCCGTTGCAGTTCCCATTTGAACCGCTGCATCTTGAGGCCCGCAAACTCCTCGATCCGGTGGAGATCGACATCAGGCTTTGTCTCGATGTATCCGGCTTCCTCTGCCGCTTTGATCAACTCGACGCCTTTTTGCGTCCTTCCCATGAGCGTCGTCCAGCCCTTGCTTGATCCCATGAACCCTGCCGATATGTCAGAGAGTTTGGAGACCGCATCCCTGCATATCACGCAGCCGTCCTGAACACAGCCCGCATTCCAGAGATCATTGAGATCGAACTCGTAACTGCCGGAATCAGTCGTCACAACCAGTTCGTCGAGGTGTATGGCAGCTCTTCGGACATCGCTTATGGCAACACCCTTCCCTTCCATGAACTTTGCCAGCTTGTCGTAGTTGAAGTTCTCGGTGCAGAACAAGCCGATGACGTAAGCGATGTTCGGAACCTTGATCTTCTCGCCGTTCTCGCCGACCTCGTAGCCGTGCGCCATCATGCCCGGGAAGAACTGGGTCTTCCGAACCCCGTAGACGTGGCATGGCAGCCCAACCACCGCGGCATTCGTGATGTCTCCCGCGTCCTTGATCGCTGAGAGAACAGGAATTGCGGAGTATTTCGAGCCAGCAGAATCAAGCAGTTCTTCCTTTGACCTGACAACTCGTGAACTCGGTTTTCCTGCGTCGCCGGTTGCGATCACGCCATCGATCAAGCCATTGTCCATGCAGTACGAGAGAAGAGCGGTCACAGCGCCGCCGTCCTGTCCAGCCTCCAGTACCCGCGGGTCGGTCGCCCGTGCAGCAACAAGCGTTTCATACTGTCCGAGCAGCGCTGGTGGTTTTGCTTTGAATCCAAAGATATTCGGACCGATCTTTGATGCAAAGGTGACCACACGCTGGCAGACGTCCTTACAAGCGCCTTGTCCGTTTCTCGGACACTCTTCCTTCAGTGCGGGACCATCTTCCCGAAACTCAATTCTGTCGTTCGGACAGACTGCGGCACATGCGCCGCAGAATGTACATAATCCCGCGTCGACGACTTCGTCTCGCAGGAACCATTTGTATTCTTCGTTTGCCATAATATTTGCCCCTTGTGGAGTTTTGTTGCATACGATGCTTATGTCTTTTCGTTGTTCACACCATATATAAAGATTTCGTAATACCGTGACGGATTTCGTTACACAATATTTTTATACCGCCAAGACATAGTGATAACTATGGAAGATCGTCGCAATCATGAAATCAGGTGCTGGAGAAAGGCGTCGTGCGAGGGTCTACTCGAAACACTGTCGGTCGATGACATAGACCTGAAGATCATCCAGATATTGAGCGAGAACGCAAGGATGAGTAATGTCGATATCGCAAACAAGATCAGTGTGAGCGAGGGGACGGTCAGACGAAGAATTGCCGAGATGGCTAAAAATAATGTAATCGAAGGTTTCATCTTACTTCTTAATTGCGAAGAAGCGGAGAAGTGTGTCAAGGCGTTCATAAGCATGGAGATTGCTGATTCAAACCTGCATAGCGTTGCGGATGAACTGCTCAAGGATCATGATCGGATCATCGCCCTGTATCGCACAAACACACGATTCAATCTATTATGCGAAGTTATGTTCAGGTCTGTCATCGAATTGCAGGAGTTTATCGACAGATGTCACAAAATCGAGGGCGTTGTAGATTCGGATGTGAAGATGGTGATCGGATCGTACAAGAAATGCCTGTGGACCGGTATATGACCGTTTATTCTATTCACCACCTGTTAAAATGTATATGGAGCAATGATCATGGACAAAGCAACAAAAGAACACGTAGAAACACTGGTTGCGATGCCGTTCAGGGAATTTCTGGACGTAGCCGCTGCATGGAAGGAAGAGACCAGAGAAGACTTCTCTGAAATAGACCCCACAAAGTGCCCTGTGCATCAGTACGCGATGCAGAAGGGCAGGTGCCTGGACGTGACAGGGCATACAGAGTTGTGCCCGGTGTGCGATAATCCAATGTGCCCGACTTGCGGGTCGCATTGTGTGGATCAGATTTCACGCATCACAGGATATATGCAGGCGGTATCCGGTTGGAACGCTGCAAAGAAACAGGAGTTTGAAGATCGGACACGATACGGGATGCCCGATGCGGAAATTGTATGACGCGGTCATACGCGTGTACGATTGAGATGGGGCGTCGGATTAAGTTGCAGTTTTAGAATGCGGAGTCATCAAACTTTTGTGAAAAGTTTGCGAGTAAGAAATGCCCTTCGGGTGGGAACTGGCGATATACTTTTTGCAGACGAAAAGCCAGAGCTATTCTCCAATTCCCCCAGCATCTCTTTAAATTTCGCCTGTGCATTCCGCAGGTCTTCTTGATCCGGGTGGGTGCTTGCTCTTTCGTGCAGGGCAACTCTCTCAGGAGTGAGTGCATGTGGGCGGTCCGGCGGTAGCTTCTCAAACATCTTAATCAGTTTCGGATCAACCTTTCCCTGACTTATAAAGTGCCCGATCAGGTTATTATCCACTCTAACAATCTCACTTGCACGTTTCATGCAGTCCATTGCATGTTCGGAATCCGGGTCTGCGCCCAGTGTTGCGAACAACCCAACCTTCGCCCCCTTGACCTTCTTCAGATAGTCCGCTGCTTTTCTGTTAGGCAGTCCCTTGTCTACCCAGAATCCCGCGGCTACGAAATCATAGTCTCCGAAGTTCGGATCCTCTTCCACTGAAGCGATCCGGGACCTTTCGGACATGATCCCATAAATCGCATCTGCTATCTTCTTTGTATTTCCCGTCTTGCTCGAATATGTGACCAGCGTTCTCATTTTCAATCACCAGAGGTTCGCGATGATCGTCTCAACGGTTGTGTTGAAGTCGTAAGGGCTCTTCGTTTCGTGAATTATCATCCCGGGCACCGCCAGCTTCATTACGAGCGCAAGGACGATGAGTCCAAGAATGAATCCGCCGAGAGCGGCGATTATTGTTTGGGTCTCTGGTATCATCTATGCTTTTCCTCCTGTATTATCTCATTCGTATTGTTTGTGTCATTCGTGCCTGCGAAACCATCTTCTGGTTCTGGTTTCAGATCACGAATCAATAAAATAAAAAAGAATGGATGGACAAAACCATCCATCTCTCCATCTCAATCGATTTAGTTCCGCCTTCGCAGCAGATACGCTACAGCCATAAGCCCACCGAGTGCCGGTACAATCCCGAAACCGGGTGTTGCAGCTTCGCCTTCCGCGGTACTTGCCTCTGCCTGCGCCTCTACCCGGCTCTTTGCCGAAAAATCGGCAAGATTCAGACTCTCGCCCGGTTTTGTTGCGCTGATCAGGTTTCCTGATGTGTCCGTCTCGACCTCGTATCCGAGTGCCTCAAAGTCGATCACGTGGTCTTCGTGGCAGTCCACGCACGTCAGCGCCTCGCGCTTTGGCGAGACCCCATGGAAGAGTCCCAGGTACCGTGCGGTGTCCACGTACTGGACCGGGTCGTAGATCTTGCCCGTCGCTACAAAGATCGCCTGAGTCATGTTGCCCGTCTCCTTAACAGTCCTATGCCTGTACGGCAGCAGGTGCGTACCATCCCATGACTGTCTGCCCCGATGAAACCTTGCTGCGTAGATCTTTGATGCAGGATCACCGATTTCGCCAACGGGCTTTGCCATCATCACGGCACCATCATCACCACGTACAACCGGATCTGCGAGATCAACGATCTCAGACATCCGGTTCCACCAGACATGAATCGGTGCAGGATTGCTCTCGCGAACGGTCGTCAGGTGATACAGGTTTCCCTCGCCAAGATACGTGTGTTCCCAGTCGCGGGACATCTCGACAGTCTGCACCTTGCCATACGCTGTGACGTGGCATGCGGTGCAGTAGAGCCGATCCGTGTGCTTGTTGTACATCGAACCCTCTGTGTGAGGCTCTCTGCCATGACATCTTCTGTCGTCACAGGTGACCGGGACATCGGTATCATCGATACGCATGTCCATGCCCCTGCCGGATACATGATGATTCACGAACGTGTGACAGTCCTGACATGCCATGCCAGTACTCATGTGAACATCGAGGTCTCGTGGGACCTCTACTGCACCCATCACAAGTTCGAGATTGCCCCGCTTGTTATTGTCGCCACCACTCGCCAGTGCATGGCAGCGCAGACACATCTCACGCGTCGGCGGTCCGACATTCCGGGCTGCTGCCGTCGCATCAATCGACGGATCAGGACCTGACGCGGTCTTCTTGTAGTTCGGTGCGTGACAGATCAGGCAGTCGATCTTCCCAATCGAAAAATCGTATTCGGGTAAGCCATAGCCAGCGTGACACTTACCACACAGGGCTTCATTAGATTTCACGGCGATGCAGAAATCGTTTATACCAACAAGTTTGCCTGTCGGTTCGCCTTCCTTTCCGACAACGTGTGTCGCCTCGCCCATCCACGTGTTATGGACCGACGTTACGAAATCCTCGCCTTCCTGCTGGTGGCACGCAAGACAGGTCTCGGCACCCTGGTACTCATCGATTCCGGCGTGTGCCCCTTCATTCACAGCCGCTACAACCGGCACCGTCAATGCGATCAGCAGGCAGGAAACAAGAGCAATCGAGAACCTCGCCGCTGTCGATGGTCCCGTACATCGATGGGTCATATTTTGCATATTCATCGCCTATTTCTCCTTCGTATATCAGCGCAGACGTTACGACTTTAGTCATTGTATCTACGTTATACATAATCTTGTTACTATAAACTACTTTAATCTTTGCGGCATTTGCGGTCACAGCACCCGCGTCTTCTCATTCGGTCCCGGCATCTTCCCAGGCAAGAAATCGAAACATCGAGTCGCTTTCATTCGTCAGACGGTGCGGAATTCGTGCAAGGTTCTCGATGAGTGTATCTGCCACAACCTCCTGTTGCTCGCCACTGGTCTTGACGATGCCACGCTCTTCAAGCACAAAAAAGATGCTACCGGGGATTGCGTGGAGTTTTAGCGCCTCGCCGGGCTGCAACGTGATGTGTACTGCCTGCGCATCCGGGGTGTCATGAATCATCGACGCATGAACGCCATGCGGGTTTGGGGATACAGGTGCGCTTCTTGCATCGACGATCTTCAT
>DAOWIV010000045.1 GCA_030640725.1 Methanosarcinales archaeon
AGTGCGCTGAGAGCAGTATCCAGAAGGCGAACACGATGATGTACGTTGCTATGAAATGTTTTATGTTCATGTTGGATCACCCGGGGTTGGTATCGTTTGGCATGGTGTTTGAGCAATTCATTCTCTCTCCACCCCTACGAATGCACATTGATATATATTCTGTTGGCACTTAAATCAAGTGAATGCACACCGAGACCGAAAAAGTGGGCAATCACATCAGCATAGTGGGTCAAATGCCCACGCCGGGACACTGATGGATATATACCGGACTTAGGCACACCATCGCCAATGAGGCGAGCCCAAAAGATTTAATAAACCCAAATGATGCGTATAGAGAAGCAGTGGTTTACATCCGCACACATATAAGGAGGCGTTGAGGATGGCACGAATGAAGAAAGTATCAAAGAAAGAGACAAGACCCGAGAGGGTTGCTGCCCTGGAGGCGCGGATCAGGGAGATCTATGCAGAGTACCGTCATCATCTCCCGGCGGATTATCGGTGGGAAGATGAAAGCTCCAGATGGACTGAACTGGTCTACTGCATATTTGCAGAGCTCACGAAACATTCATACAGGGACGCGCGCCGGCTGGCGAACGATATTGCAGACTTAAACCTGCTGGCTGTCGAGGATCTGGCTGGAATACCGATAATGGATGATGGTATGGTAAATCCGGATAATTCGCGTGTGAGAACCATAACAGACATCCTTAAATCAAATGGCGTGAGTGAGGATGAGATTAACAGATCGCTCTCGGCAATCTGCAAGGTAGCCCAGGCGATCCAGGAGAATTACGACGGCAAGATACAGAAGTTTCTCAGGAAATACGGTCGTGAGATCGTCAACGAGTTCGACTCGCACGTCTCGTTTTCCGAGGTAAGTAAGGGCACCCAGTCCAGAATCCTTGTGAAATGGATTCAGAACACGCTTGCGATGCCTCTTGCATTCTCAAACGTCTATACAGTCAGGTTCTGCGAAAACGAAGGCGCCACTTACTGGGAACTTGCAGAGGCAGCAGACAATATCGGGATCAATGGAGCAGTGCTCGATGACCTGCTTGAGGTATACATCGTTGACACGGAAGGAAAGAAGATATAATCCTTAAAATAATAAAACAGTAGTAGACGGGGTATGGATCAGGGAATCGAACGATTCCCCACCCGAAAACCCGATCATGCTACTACTTTTCTCACTGCAAAGACCGAACTGTGGACCTTTCGGGCGATTGCTTCCGGTGCTGTCTTGTGCATGAGCCTTTTGAGGACGCTCTCGTTCTTTGATCCCATGACCAGAAGATCGAAGCGCTCTCGCCTGGTGAGCCTTGCGATCTCATCACTGGGTTTGCCCACCAGTACCTGCGAGCTTGCAGATACTCCTTTGTCACGCGCAACATCGGTAACCGCATCCGCGAGTGCCTGCCCCCGTGTCATCCGGTTCTCCTTCATCTTGGCAAGCAGGGTATCCGGGGTCTTCACGGTCTCACCAAGTCTTCTGCGCTGCCTTCCTGCCCCTGATGACGCGGCAGCCTCTGGCAGGTAAACAACCCGCTCTGTGACGAGCCCCTCTTCGAGGTCCACGACCTGAACCGCGGTCAGTTCGGCATCGTACCCATCAGCAACCTTTGCAGCGCATTCAGCGATGTTGACCGGGCTGTCTGCTGCGACGAGGATCTTCTTGTAGTCGCCAGTGTCATGGTCAAGGTCCTTTACCATGAGCAGGTTGTACTTCGAAATGTTGAGGAGTCCGGCTGCACGGTCGCTTAACCCCTGTCCTGTTGTTGCGCCGCGCGTACCTGTTATCAACATGTTCGGATCGAGGTCCCGCGCAATCTTCATGATGTCCTTTGGCTGGTCAGCGGACGCCTTCTGTCGCACATCAGCAATCTCGACGCCGTGGTCTGCTGCCATGTCGCTGATTCTTGCAAGTCTGTCCTGAAACAGGTGTCGTGCAGCTTCGGTTTTGCGGCTGGAGTCAAACCAGCGTGTGTTCCTGATCTCGGTTGCCACAAGCTCGGCATCCAGATGCTGTGCCATTGTTATGGCGTGTACGGCGGTGGCATCCAGATCAGATGCACCGTCGACCAGTAGTTGGAATCTTCGTGTCATTTCTCTTGCACCTCTTATGTGATCGTTCTCTATCGTTTTCGGTTTCTGCTCGAAAGCCGTCTTGCGCGACCATCTTCTTTTCGGTCTCTTCGCGCGTTCGACATCTTTCAATTAACCTTCTGTAATGTCATTGGTATATACTCAATTGATACTAAAAATTGAGAATGTGTCTTTTAGAGAACAATGGGTGCCAAAAACCGCACATCAAAGGTAGCTTGTTGGTACCGGGTGCCAGACAAGTGTGAAGAGTGCAGGACTGCTGCCCACTCCCGGAGAAACTGTGGCTTTTGCACCCACAAACGATTCATATTATTTGTCACACCAATCGTGTTACCCAAAAGGCTTTTTATATTTCAAGCCACATTCCATACCAATAGCATGGTACTCAGAAAACACATCGCTCTTGAGGATGAACATCTGAAGAAGATAGAGCCGCTCCTTGAGAAACACAAAGGCAACCTCAGTGCTGCGATACGGGATGCCATAGACTTAACCGATGTCGCGCTGCAGTATTACGGCAGCGTCAAGGATGCCACATTCCTGATCGCAACGCTCCGTGAGATCAGGGAGGATCAGGCGATCGTTCCCAAACCAATCTTCGATTACATGCTCACCCAGACAAAAGACCTCGTTATCGAAAAAGAGGTTCTGGATCATGTTTTTGATCCGTCGGAGGTTGCAACCATCTCAGAATTCGAGGAAGCGATGCGAAATCTCTGCACTGGCCTGTACTGGGACGCTCTTATCAGCATAACTCCTGACGATGACCAGAACCCATCGAGTGTCCATGCAGAGATCAAGGGGATCGACCATGATAAGCGGCAGTTTCTTGCGGGAATCATCGGGTCGTACCTGACATCCCTCTCACTCGGAATCACAGAGATGCGCTCGCACCTCGACACGCTCAAGATCGATTTTGAACGAAAAGCGAGCCCGAATGAAGCATACAACGATCTTCTGAAGAATGTTGGCTGTATGCAGGAGACGGTTAAGGAACTGCATGCGAAACCGGAATTCTGGAGATCATTGATCCATGAGTACAGCGCGGCGAACTACGAGATCGTTGCGCTGCACAGGAAGTTCTACGAGGATCTCCTGATCGGCAAGACGCCGCGGGCGATCATGACTTCTGAGTGTCTCTGCGCGAAGCTCTCACTGGACGTGCCGCTGCAGGAAGTGCTCTATGACTTAAAGCAGGTCGCTGAGACCTCGCGTATCGTCAACCGGATGGACATCGATGGCGAGGATATAACGATTCATCACGGCTACCGGACGATGCGGGCTGTCGAGATACTGAAGAACATACTCTTGTGCATGCTCGAGTCGGCAGGACTCAATTATGATTACCAGCTGACCAGCAACGTGATCGCATTAAAGCACCGCCCCGAGGTTGAGGTGAAAATCCTCGAACTGCTGGAGCATGTTGGAGTCAAGGACATCTTTGATGAGCCGCTGCGCGGGCTTGTAACGTTTCTGAGGGAACGTGGGATCGATTCTGACCGGCATACGCGGGTCTTCGGGAGAAGAGTGGGACGGCGTGTTGTATCTGATTATGAAAAGCAGTATGGCACGATGTGGACTGCTGATAAGTTCAGGGACGCACTCGTGAGAATCGATAGGATACCGGGGCGCGAGTCAGCGTGGGACGTGAGTGGCAGCACAGCCCACTACACCGTGTACAAGTGCCCACTCGCTAATGATGTCGATGCGTGCCACGTCTGCCGGGGGATATTTCGGGGCGCGATGCACTGCGCATTCAAGGGAATGGCAGAACTCGAGGTCAGGAAGCTTCTGAGCCACGGCGATGAGTACTGCGAGGTCTATGTGCACGGGATCGGGTGAGGTTGAGGTGCGTACGTGAAGACGCATCGTTCGCAGTTCTCTCAGGAGGCGGGTTCTCTCTAAAGAAAACTCAGATGGCGTGGGCTTGCGCAATCAAAGAAGCCATGATCTCCGTGGGGGTCGGAGAATAGATTGAGGCGGTAGAAGCAGGGGATTTGTCTAT
>DAOWIV010000109.1 GCA_030640725.1 Methanosarcinales archaeon
AGTGAAGATCTTGAAAGATTAACACGCGAACTCGAGGAGTCGCAGAACGCGATCAGAGAACTTGAGGAATCAAAGCAGCAGGAACTTGAGTTGATGAGACGCGAGCTTGACACATCGCAGAATGCTGCAAAGGAACTTGAGGAATCGAAACAGCGAGAAATCGAATCGATGAGAGAAGAACTTGCACAAACATCCGGCGGGGACCTTGAACGGTTGACACGCGAGCTTGAAACCGCGCAAAACGAAATTATCGAGATAAAATCAGGGCAAGATCCCTTATTGTCAGAACTGGAAACCACCCGCAAGAATCTCAGCGATGCAACTATGGAAATCACTCGATTACAGGAGTTACAAGAAACTCTGGGGGCAGAAGCGACCACGCAGAGCACTGTTGACGCTCAGGACACTAAAAAACTTCTAACCGTTCTGGATGAGCTGCTTGAGCATCTTCCACCTGATTTGATCGACAAGTTTGCGAATTCGGACGATTATAGCCTGTATGAAAAGGTTCTTGATGGATACGGCGTCTAATACGGGAGGGGTTTATGGGACTTCGGGATAAAGCGGGTGAAGCCAATGAAGAATCTGTGCCAGCAGTAGCGCATAGGCGGGGGCTTCGCGCTGCTGCTGGCGGGACTCGATCCGGCATTCCGGATGAGCCAAAGCCCGAAATACCGGAGTTACCCGCCGATATGGAAACGCTTGACGAGGATGAAGGCGAAGCTCTTCTGACGGGACCGATGCCAGCAGAACCTGCTGAACCGGAAGTGCCAAAGCCTGCACCGGCGGTATTGTCAGGACGTGGTAGGGGCGGACTTCGCGCTGCTGCTGGCGGGGCTCGATCCCGGATTCCGGATGAGCCAAAGCCTGAAAAACCAGAGTTACCAGTCGATACAGGAACACTCGACGAGGGTGCAGCCGAAGCTCTTCTGGCAGGACAGATGCTATCAGAAACTGCTGAACCGGAAGTGCCTGAGCCTGCACCGACAATCGTTTCCCCCACAATTTCAGCAGATCAACTCTCAGGGATGTTCGGACTGGAAACAGGAACCGAGGGTACCGGAATCGGAGAAAAAGCCGAGGAACACAAGCTAAGAATCCTTTCTGCGATACATGAGCTTGGTAAACCGGATGGCGAGGACGAACCAACAGATTCGGCATTCGATAAATTCACCAAACAGTTCCACCAACGGTTGCGCTTGTTTATGATGGTTCCGTTCGTGGTGCTCGGCGACCACATCAAAGCGCATTCGGAGCAGTATCAGGACCTGCGCACTAAGCTTCAGCAGGCTCGTATACCGATATCGTATGAGATGTATATATCAAGCTCCATATTCTATTCGGTGGTGGCAGGGATCATCGGTGCAATTATCGGACTGATATTTTCTTTCATTGTCATCACGGTTGTCGGACTGCCTGAACAGATCACAAAACTGACATTCGGTGAATCGACCGCATGGTTGCTCGATTACAAGTGGATATTCATCTCGCTGTTTGTCATAGTCTTTCTCAGCGTCGTACTCGGCGGAATCGTTTATGTTTTATTCCTGCTCTACCCGTCCTTCAAAGCGGGCGAGCGCAAGACCTCGATCAACCAGAACCTCCCGTATGCAGTCACATTCATGTATGCGCTCTCAAACGGCGGCATGAACATCATCGAGATATTCAAATCGCTTGCAAAGTGTGAGGATACGTACGGCGAGGTCGCAAAGGAAGTGGACATGATCGTTCGGGACATGGAGTATTTCGGGCACGATCTTCGCATAGCTCTCCAGAATGCCTCTGAAATGACCGTATCTGACAAGTTTCAGGACCTGACGCACAATCTGCTCTCAGTCATCGACAGCGGTGGTGATATTCCCAGATACTTCAAGGAGAAGTCAGATCAGTATCTGAAAGATGCTATAATCGATCAGAAAGGTTATCTTGAGACGCTTGCTCTGATCGCAGAGTCTTATGTGACTGCTTTTGTGGCAGGTCCCCTCTTTATCATCATAATGGGTGTGATGATGGTGCTGATGGGCTCAGGAAACGACATGATGCTGTATGCGATCATTTACGCGGTGATCCCGATCGGTTCGGTCATGTTCGTGGTCATGATCAATATGCTGTCGCCATCGGCTGGCGGCATCCCCGCACTTCTCAGCACACGAATCAACCTTAACCGCGACGTTGTTATGCCGCCCGAACTTGCCAGTCTGAAGATCGACAAGAACGCAACCGTTGATCCCGAGACAAAACGGCTGGAAGCACTCAAGCAGAGATGGGAACGTTTCATAAAATCCAGGAAAACGCTCGCGTTAAGGCAGGTGCTCAGCGATCCGCTAAAATCGGTGAAGATACACCCACCCAACATACTGCTCGTAAGCATCCCGCTCGCGCTGTTATTCTTTGTTATTGCGTTCCTAATCCATCGAAACGAACTGTTGAACCTCGATCTCATCATCAACTTTCTGGATGATCATCTTGTGTATTCGTTCTACATAGCGATCGTTCCGCTCGCAATCTTCCACGAAGCAAAGAGCATGCGTGAAAGTAGACTCCAGAAGCAGATCCCGAGTTTCTTAAATAAACTGGCGAGCACGAACGAAACCGGCATGACCATGCGGGATTCGATCAAACTGATGTCGAAATCAAACATCGGCACACTCAGCAAGCAGATCAAGCTGATCTGGAAGGATATCAACTGGGGCATGGATGTCAATGATTCGCTGGTGCGGTTTGCAAACCGTATCAGGACGCATGTGGTGTCACGATCGATCACGCTGATCACCCGGGCGAACGAATCGAGCGGAGACCTCGGGGGGGTGCTCGAGGTGGCTGCGCGGGACGCCGAGACCGAGCAGACGCTCAAGCGGGAACGGGTGATGAATATGATGATTTATATTATAATCATATACATATCATTCCTCGTCTTTGTCGGGGTTATCTATGTAATCACCGACACGTTTCTGATGCAGATGGCAGAAGCTGGCGAGCAGATGGTTGAATCCGGTGGAAACGCCGGATTCCTTGGTGCTTTTGACCTTGACGCCTACAAACGGCTGTTCTTCCACGCATCGCTCATCCAGGGGCTCTGCTCCGGTTTGATCGCAGGTGTGATGGGGGAGGGAAGCGTACTATCAGGACTCAAACACTCCATAATTATGGTAACGGTCAGTCTGCTGGTCTTCAAGCTGATGGTAGGCGGGGTTTGAGGACGTATTACCCCTTCTGGCTGTGCGGGATGGCTTTGTTGGTCAAGTAGCCTGCGTGGCTAATGAGCATTAACGCCACCATGCTTGAACTCAGAACAGGAAACTCGGTGATCTTTTCTACGCCAGTGAGTACATCACCAAGCGCCACTGCGTAAGTAAGCGCCAGAATCAGGGTGAAGTAGAACATTTGAACCTTGCCCAGGTCGAGTTGTGTAGCATTGCCAGTCTCTTCACCCTTAAACATGTTAGAGACTCGGGCATCTTCGGGTTTTTCGTTTACAATTACTTGACCTATGTTACTGACCTTGCCCTCCTCATTCTCCGCTTCTTTGAGGGTTTTCTTGGTTTCCTCTGTTTCTGGCATCTGGGCTCTTTTGTTACTCCGGATGAGTGGCGATCCGACCAGCGAGGCGGTGCTGATGCCCATCAGCATCCATAGTTCTTCCGGAAGTGCGATGGCGAGCGGATCTTTTGCACCAAGTGTGGTGTTTGATAGCGCCGCAACAAGGAGTCCCGAAAGGATGATGGCGGTCCAGAGAATCATCTGCAACCTTGAAAGACTCATCCTGTTACGCTCGTCGATCAGCAGCCCCGCCCACCTGCCTGTGGCGCCATGACCGGCTATTATTATAGAGAGTGTCATCAGTGCCATGACCGAAAACCATGCTTTTCGTCTATTAGCAGATGATGGTGTGTAAATGTTTAGACCGCCTTCTGCTCTCTTGACGATATAGATTTTTTCTCCACCGGTTATCTCCCAGCCCCCATCTTTCTTTGTGACTTTAGCACTTCCGGAAATCGGACAACTGTTGTTTTTGAATTCCCTTTCCAATTCTTTCGAGATAGTACTGTTGTTCAAGTCGCCTTCAAATTCCACACTTACGTTGAACAACTTTGACAGGGCAGATGTAGTATCCAACACCTGTAGGGGGATAGCGAATATAGCTATAACGATGATCAGCAAACCACACGTATGCCAGTTAGTCCACCTCTTTGGATTCGAATTATTAGCCATCACAGACCTCTTCTCGAATATATCGCAAGTCAACACCGCTCTCTAATAAATGTGTCGCAAAATTGTGCATCACTGAATGGATGGGAATAATAGTTTAAAGATTAAACTTGGGAATTGGAAAGGATATAATCCAATGAGATGCGCCTTGATTGATGATGTCGCCGATCATTTCGTGAATAGCGACAAAAACAAATACAGGGCGGGATACAACTGATGTTGACATGACCATCTACGAACTCGGCGAGACCGCAATCGTGAATCGGATCATAAAGCGGCTGGATATCGAATTTGAGGACTGCGCCATCATGGATCTCACAGATACCGAATATCTGGTCGCAACCACCGATATGTTTCACAGGGTGACTGATTTTCCTGTTGAGATGAGCGCATGGCAGATCGGGTGGATGTGCGCCGCAGCAACACTCAGCGACATCGCCGCGATGGGCGCACGCCCGCAGGGCATGCTCGTATCGATGGGGTTGCCTGACATTGAGTCTGCATTCGTCGATTCGATGATCGAGGGGATGGATGCATGTGTGTGCAGGTGCGGCACAGCCATCATCGGCGGGGACACCGACTCGCATCAGGAACTGACGGTCTGCGGAACGGCGCTCGGACGCGTGCCAAAGGACCGAATCCTGCGCAGGAGGGGCGTAAACGTAGGCGATCTGGTCTGTGTCACCGGGTGCCCGGGCATGGCCGGGGCTGGCATGGCAGCACTCGGGAGAGGACTTACAGAACAGGAGATACAGGATTCAATCGCGGTGGAGAAATTCTTTGAGCCGATTCCACGTATAGGGGATGGGTTACGGCTTGCGGAATCGGGTGCGGTCACCGCGATGATGGATAACAGCGACGGGCTTGCGCTATCACTACATCAACTGGCAGAGATCAACGGGTGCGGCTTTCAGATACGTGCGGACACGCTTCCGGTACCGCCAGAACCGGATGGGTCGCTGGATCTGGCGCTGTACGCTGGCGGGGACTTTGAGTTGCTCTTCACAGTTAAGGCGAGCAGACTCGCAGATGCCTGTCATGCATGTGAACTAACTGTGATTGGCGAGGTGACTCCGGAGGGGGTATTTCTCGAGAGGGGCGAGGGGGGTGAGGGTGGTGAGGGTGGTACAACCGAAGAGATCGAACGGAGGGGTTATCGGTCACTGATGCGCTCGAGGTGACGATGTCCAAAAGCCCGCTGAAACGATAGCTTTACAAACCAGTGCGGCGACCATTCATGAAAAGGAGGCAATAAGATTGGCTGACATAAAAGAAAAGGTTATACCTGTAATAGAGAAGATCCGACCGATGCTGCAGGCTGATGGCGGCGATATCGAACTGATCGACGTTGGGGACGATGGCATCGTCAAGGTAAAGCTTGTTGGTGCCTGTGCTGGCTGCGCCATGTCGCAGTACACGCTGAAACTCGGTGTCGAGCGGATGCTGAAGCATGAGATTCCGGAAGTTACCACGGTCGAGTCCGTATGACATCTAATGAACACGCTGAGCGTGGCGAGCACGGTGAATGCGGTGAGTACCGTGTAGCAAGGGTCCATGACCGGGATGTCCCGTGGGACCCATCCCAGCTCAGGCAGATCCAGGAGCATCCCTGTTTCAGCGCGAACGCCTGCCACGCATTCGGCAGAATGCATCTTGCGGTCGCTCCGACGTGTAACATCCAGTGCAACTACTGTATCCGGGAGTTTGACTGCGTGAACGAGAGCAGACCCGGCGTCACAAGCGAGGTGTTGTCTCCCGAAGATGCGGTAAAACGTGTCAGGGAAGTGATCACAGACTTCCCCTACATCAAGGTGATCGGGATCGCAGGTCCTGGTGAACCACTCGCCAATGAGGAGACGTTTGAGACGCTCCAACTCCTACAGGAGGATTTTCCGCATCTGATCAAGTGCCTCAGCACCAACGGTCTCCTGCTTCCGGAGAAAGTGGATCTTTTGAATGAACTCGGAGTTTCAAACATCACAGTGACGCTGAGTGCGGTTGATCCGGATATCGGAAAGAAGATCTATTCGTTTATCAATTATCACGGGAAAAAGTACACCGGGAGAGAGGCTGCGGAAATCATACTTGAGAACCAATTGAAAGGATTGGAGAGATCCGTTGAACTTGGCATGATCACGAAGGTGAATACCGTTCTGATACCAACGATCAATGATCAGCACATCATCGATGTCGCAAAGAAGATCAAGGGACTTGGGGTTTATCTGCAGAACATCATGCCACTGATCCCGCAGTACAAGTTTGCAGATATCACACCGCCAACTATGGCAGAGAAGCGCGCCATGCAGGACGAATGTAGCAAGGTCACCAAACAGATGCGGCACTGTAGGCAGTGTCGAGCGGATGCTATCGGACTGCTGGGCGAGGACATTCAGGAGAAGTATTATCCGGCATCAGAGGAAAGATGAAGAAGAGACTCTACGTACCGCATCCCGGGCATTTCGATGGACTGAAGAAACTTATATCAGAGGCGGGAAAGGATATTTATTCAGTCTTCATGGCAGGCTCGCCTGACTTTGTGGGCACCGGCAGGAGCAATCTCGCCGCTCCCGAGATCGAGGATATCAGGGAGCAGACCGAGTATGCGCACAAAAACGGCGTGAAGATGGAGATCGTGCTCAACAGTTCGTGTATGGGCGGGCGGCACCTGACGCCGGAGGGCTTCAACCTTATCTACCGCTATCTCGGGGAGCTTGATAGTTGTGGGGTCGATACCACGGTTGTGGCAGACCCGTACCTTGTCGAGGTGATCGCAAAGGACTTTGAGATGCAACCGGTCGTATCGGTGCTCTCGTTTGTGAATTCACCGGAGAAAGCCATCTTCTACGAGGATCTTGGCGCATCGTCGATTGTGGTTGACCCTGACGTGCACCGGCATTTCGATGTCCTGAATGCGATCCGCGATTCCGTGGACTGCGAAATAAAACTGCTCGTGAACGAGGGCTGCCTGTACCAGTGCCCGTTTCGGTATGCCCACTTCAACTTCTTCTCACACGCATTCGGTCCGCACCCGCGCCCGAACGTGCTCGATGACTATTATTATGAGAGATGTATACTCGCAAGGATCAAGAATCCGAGACTGATCATCACATCACCATGGATCAGACCCGAGGACATCCATGAGTACGCCGGCATCACCGATGTCTTCAAGATCGGTGGCAGGACCCACTACATCAACTGGATCCTGAACTGCGTCGAAGCGTACACCAACGAATCGTACGACGGCAACCTGATGGACCTGCTCGACTGCCCGAAAGACTTAAAAGACCTCTATTACGTCTCAAACAGGGATCTTGACGGCGCAATCGACCAGTGGAAGACCTGTGGGACGGTCTGCGTTGACTGCGGCTTTTGCAGGGATCTTACAGAGAATGCGGTCAAGGTCTACTCGGGAGGCGGCACAGAGAGCGAGACGCTTGTCGGGTGGCGCGAGATTGCATGTACGGGCGGACTGGTTGATAGAATAACCGGCAAGACGAAGACAGCGGTGCACGCATGATTACAGAGAAACTACTACAGACAAGAAGTGATATCGAAAATAACCTGAGGACGCTCCTGGCACGACCTGTTATGGTCACAGAACTGGACGCTTTCGCGCTGCCCTGCGGATGTAACGGAATCACTGCAAACATCCGCGGACTCGAACTGGACGATCTCGAGGTGTTCGAGGAGCAGATGCTCGCCCGTTTCAAAGAGGCGGCATCGCGTCTTGAGATTCCGCCGAGTTTCATATTTGCGCGGCTGATCCCTGGAAGTTCAGTCGTTGCCGCGATCAACTGGCGCGTGCTATGTGATCGCTGCTATCCTGAGTTTGCCCGCACGCACGGGAAGATGCCGAGACCTGATATCTACATCATGCATCTTGAGCGGCGGGAACGGAATGAAAGAAAGAAAAAAGGATGAGAGATGTGGATGGCAGGCACCGAGAGAAACCCCCGGGCACCAGCCAATCGGTAAACACCCACGTTTACAGGAATTCCATCTCTGCATTCGAGTACAACATGTTTGTGTTGCGCTGATCGTTGAGCTTCTTGAAATGGACGTCGATTGTGTTGCGTGTGATCACACTCGATATCAAGACCCCGACCATGAATGATTCTACGTCATATCTACCTTTGCAGACACGAATCACGTCAGTCAGGTTGTCTATCTTGGTTTCGCCAATCCATCCGGACAGTTTCCTGTTCAGTTCCAGCAAACCGTCTTTTGACATGCCGGATTCGGTGGCGATCGCTGATATTATTACCGGTTGAATCTTTTTGAATTCATCGATTTCGTTATGGTTCATTTAATCACCTCTTTATCTGAATATCGGTGCGATCCTTTTCTGACATAGGATGTCGGTGCACAGATCATAGCTACTACATCGTTACTTCACCGTATATAAAACTATCGATCATCCATTAAAGATAGCATTATTGTAGTAAAATGTTATATCATGATGCATGTGTTGTGCAGACCACT
>DAOWIV010000019.1 GCA_030640725.1 Methanosarcinales archaeon
ATCGCCCTATCAATACTCTTCTGCGCGGTTTCCTCTGTAATCTCTCCGGATTGCCCGTAATCCCCTCTGCATACGTTCAAAAGCTTCCACCAGATATCTATGGAATTTATGATCGAAGATGCCCGTTTTGACAAAATCTCGACCGAAAGCAGAAATCACGGCTTTGTGCTTTGAAAAATTCAGTTCTTTCGTTAGCAGAACTGCTGTTACCAGATAAAACATGGCGTAATATGACCTTGAAACAGTAAACCCAAATAAACCATCTTCAAATAAAAGTCTGGCACCTCTAATGCTCTCATCTGCCTTTTTCAAAAGCAGCCCAACCTCTTCGTCCACAGCGTTCACACCACCACCCCGTCGCGCCTGATACTGGAAAGAAGACCCGTCTTCCGCTTGATCCAGTCCTTCTCTTTTATCGGAACAACAGCGATGAGTGTATCGAACTTGTGGGATAACGAAGAGACCAGATCGCTGGTCCGTTCAATCTCGGTGCAGATATGGTTGAAATCCTCAAGGATGACCGCCACATCTATGTCAGAGTCTTCGGTCTCATCACCCCTTGCATACGAGCCAAACAACATCACACCCTTAAGCTGGCTCCCATATTTTCCTTTCAGTCCTGCCTTCAGTTCTGTAAGAATGTCTTTGATGGGCGATGATGCCAGTGGTTTCGTGGAATGTTTAGCCGCCAATCAGATCACCTGCCCTATAATTCTAATCCTTCATTTGAGATATATTCTTCTGATCATGACGGACTTTCGTGGGTTTCAAAAGATGTCGAAAGAAGAGACTTTTCATTCTTTGCGACCTTGTACCCTCGCGTTTCTCTGATCTAACGCAAAAGTCAAAGTCGAGAGCGACTCCCGATTCCTGCATCCTGGAATGGTTTGCGAAGGGTTCTCTCAGTCCACCTCAATCCTGCAATGAACCGCAAAATGATCGGACGCCTTCCGCGCATCCCTGCTGCCTGATGCGATCATCCCTGAATCCGTGACATACCTGACAGGACTGTCCGGTTGCAGCATATCCTGTGAGACAAGGATGTGGTCGAGCCAGACGCGGTGCCGGTAGCCCATCGAATGTTTCACGATCGGATCTGGAAAATCAACCGTCCACAGCTTCTTCTTCAGACTTGAATCCTTTGACATCCACCACAGCGTGTTGTGAAATATCCGATCAGGATCATAGACCGATCCCATGACCGTCTCAACAAAGCTCCGCCCGACCATCATCTCGAACGGATCCATCCCTGGACCATCGTTCATATCCCCCATCACCATGACCGGGATAGAGTCAGGTTCCAGGGTCAGTTGATCCAGACGCTCCCTGAGCTTGATCGCCTGTCCGAGAAGGCGTTTTCGGTTCGCAAGCGAGATCTTCTGGAAATTGTACAGATCAACCACTGAAAAGACCCCTTTGGACTTTGCATGTACCATGATGAGTCTGATCCTGGGACCGCCTGCGCCGATCTCAAATACCGCCTCAAGAGGCTTTCGTTCCCATTTATGCACCTCTTTCAAGCCGTCGTTCTCGATGTCAGCCTCCCACGGCTCATAAAATGAGAACGCATCATCAACGGCAACGAGACGGAATGGCTCCCGGTAATAAAAGACAAGGTTCTGCCCGCCCCGGCTGACCCCGCAGGCAAGCTGGTAGCCGGGCAGATAATTCTCGATGAAGAAGCCGTGCTCCGCAGGAGCGTTTGCAGCCTCGCATATCCCGAGCACGTGAGGATTTACCTCCCTGATCACCGATGCGATCTTCTGTGCCCGCGCCTCCTCCTCTGGCTTGATGACATTGTTCTGAAACATCCGGTTCATGTGCTCGATGTTATACGACATGACGGTATATTCAGCCATTTTCCCTCCTGTTCCGGATATCAGAGTTCAGAAGTCAGTCATTACCCTGAACTGGTCGATCTCATCTTTTGCAAGCCCTTTTATGAACGTCTCGGCGGTCTGGTACACATCCTTCGCATTCGTGATCGCACGCCCGACCACGAGAATATCGGCTCCCGCACCGAGGGCATCGGCAATATTGTCCACCCGGACGCCGCCTGCAACCGCGATCAGCATCTTGGTGGAGCGCTTCTCTGCAAGCGCCTTGATCTCAGGGATGCTACCCCACTGGTATTCGGTCTCTTCGACATCGATTGCGCGGTGCAGTTCCACGACATCAGGAAGTGCTTTTAACTTGCGCAGCATCGGCATCGGGTCAGGCAGGTTCAGGGTGTCGATCACCGCATAGATCCCGGTCTTGTGCGCTTCCTCAATCACTTTGTCGATTGTCGAGATAGGTGCAAGCGCAGATACCACAACC
>DAOWIV010000056.1 GCA_030640725.1 Methanosarcinales archaeon
ACGCACCCACCGGCGGCGCATCCGCCCGCCTCGCCTGCTGCGAGTACACCAGAGCACGAATAGGCGGCACCGCGTCACCTCGCCCGAGCGCTCTCATAATCCTGCGGGCTGCGGCTGGCACGATAGATTTACTTTGACATATACGTGACGGTTATTACTCACAGCCAATCGTATTTTTGAGTTTGTGGGTAGAGGATCACTTGCATTCGGGAACAGCGAATGGATACGGTCTAAAAGTGCATTCAACACGCGGTATAAGGAGCCGTAAGAATCAGATCGCGGTCCCAGTCACTCCCCGCATGACATTCTCAATTTCCGATTCGCAGCACCCGCACTAACACAATGGTGTGCTGAAGTTCCATCACCATAAGCTCCACGTGCTTACAGCGGATCTGTTCATTTTGTTGCGATCACGGCAAGATGGTCCCTGTACTGCGGGAGTTTGACTGTTTCCAGCACAGAAGCACCTTCTCGCAGTTTTTCAACTTCTTTTCCAAATATCTCGCGGGTTTTAGCGATTGTATCGATGCTTCGCGCCTTGATCATAAGAATCAGGCAGCCTTCGTCCTTCAAGAAACACCTCACGTTTTTTAAAGCTATTTCTGCCTGATTACGTTGCGATATATCCTGATAGATGACATCTACCTTATCTACCAGATATGAATACTTTTCCGGATGATTCGCATCCGCAAAGATTGGTATCATGTTTGGACGTGACTCACACGCCAGAATGAGATTTTTCATCACTCTTGGCGAGAATTCAAGCGCGTACACAAGTCCGTTTCGTGCAATGTCAGATACGTGGCTTGCGGTGCTGCCGGCTGCCGCGCCAAGATACAGCACCCGCGAGGATTCTGTGATCGGCGGCATAAAACCCTTCAGAATCAGCGCAGCGAGCTTGCTGTGGTGCGGATCCCACGTCCGAAACTCCCTATCCTTGCTGGCGCTGACACTCTGGTCCATGGTAAAAAGACGCTTTTCATCCCGGTATATGCCACAGCCAATCTCAGTGAACGTCACTATTATTCCTCCGATATCTCCTGACCCATTCTAACATACGCGAATTGCTTATATTGCCCTAACTCACCAGATCACCCTAACGCAGCGTCTCTCTGACCGGATCTAACAATAGATTGACATATCCGGCAGCAGTCTTCTTCAAATCCATCGGGTGTAGATTTTCTTTCTCAAAGTCGTCTGCAAGCTCGCCATACGCGCCATAGTGCAGATCGCCGCCGAATTTTGGGGGTCGTTCGACCTCGATTTCAGGGAATCTCGGAAAGATGTGATATTTGAATAGTTCGATCACAGGATTGTCATCGACCACCCCTTGCGGGCAGAACGAGCGATTAACCTTCTTTTCAACCGCCTTCTCGTCATCGTCCACCGAAATATAATTATCGCTCGATGAGGACATCTTTTCGCCGTCCAGACCAAGAAGAATCGGCGTGTGTATGCATACCGGAGCGATGTGCCCAAGCGACGGCAGTTCCTCGCGTGCAAGCATGTGGATCTTGCGCTGGTCGATTCCGCCGACTGCAACATCGATCCCGAGTGCCATGATATCGACCGCCTGCATGAGTGGGTAGATCATCTGGGACACTGTCGGATGCTCGATATTTCTGGCGACCTCGCTCATGCTCCGTCTCGCCCGGTTCAGCGTGGTGCTCTGCGCCATTTTGAGCACGTTCACCATATACTCATGGTCAGTCTGGAACTCGGATCCGAATGCAAACGCCGCTTTGTCAAGCCCGAGTGCGATGAAACATCGTTTATTATACTCGGCAAGTTCCCTCACTTCTTCAAGCGTCCCTTTCCCGTTCAAATATGCATGAAAGTCTGCAAGCAGCACTGTTATCTTAAATCCGGAATTCTGAAGATCTATAAGTTTGTTTACAGTCAGGACATGACCAAGATGTATCTTTCCGCTTGGTTCGTAGCCTGCGTATGCCGTCGGCGTCTTATTCGATGCAAGCAGTTCGTTCAGACCATCGATGGTCACGATCTCCTGGGTGTTCCGTGTGATCAATTCATATCTGTCCATCGCTTCACTCGTTGGCTGCAATAGTATTTTTAATGTTTCACGTGCATCCGGCTAAAATCGGAAAGCGTCATTTCCCGGATGTTCGAGCCACGAAAATGTACCAGAAATCCGGTAAGTGCGCTCGCGCTTCTTGAAGTCAGCGAGATGAAGATGATCAGTCCGGCAACCGGATTTACGATAACAAATATCGATGCGAATGCATAAATGAAGAAGGTTATCGCTTCCATAGTTCTATATCATGCAGTTACGACCTATAACATAGATCACTTTATAGCCATCTTCTATTTCTGACATAAATTGTCATTCCAACCCCTATGATTAACATAACCATAAGAGTCATGGGGTAACCAAATCGCCATTCGAGTTCCGGCATATATCGAAAGTTCATCCCGTAAACACCTGCTATAAAAGTTAGCGGAATAAATATTGTAGCAATAATCGTTAGCACTTTCATAATTTCGTTCATCTTATTGCTGACACTCGAGATGTAAAGGTCAAGCAGTCCGGAAAGCAGATCGCGAAACGTCTCTATCGTATCGATTACATGGATTGTATGATCGTAAACGTCCCTCAGATATATTCCGGTTGACTCCCTGATCAAAACCGATTCTCCTCGTTCCATGCTGCTTATCGCCTCACGCAGGGGCCAGACCGACTTCCTGAAAAGCAGCATCTCTCCTTTTAAACTGTGGATAGCATGCATGGTTTCCGGTCTTGGTTCATCAAGAAGGTCTTCTTCCAGATCTTCTATCCTATTTCCAATTCTCTCAAGGATCAGAAAATAACTATCAACAATCACGTCCATCAAAGCATAAGCAAGATAATCAGGACCCAGCTTTCTAATACGTCCTTTTCCGTTCCTGATTCTTTCACGTACCGGATTGAAAACATCCCCCTCGCCCTCCTCAAACGAGATGACGAAATTTAAGCCAAGGATCAAACCGACCTGCTCCGCCTTTAGCCTCCTGTATTCCTCATCAAAACAGAGCATCTTCAATATGAGAAAGATGTAATCATCAAAATCCTCCACCTTGGGATGTTGTTCTGTATTCGCGATGTCTTCCAGGACAAGAGGGTGGATAGTGAAGTGCTTTCCAATCTTCTCTATGGTATCCAGCTGATGAAGACCCTCTATGTTTATCCATGTGACGGCGGGTGTATCTTTAAATGGAAAGCACTCCTCAATCGTCTCTACTTTCTTCTCCTGAAATTGCGCTGCATCATAGTCGATGATTGTGATTCGTACCTTCTCGGCTTTTTTCTCACCTATGTGAACGAGAGTCCCCGGAGGAAGACCTCCTTTCTCTGATCTCTTTCTAAAGGGTTTTGGAATCATCCATCACCTCGCAGGTCTCCCTTTTATTATTACATCGTGTTCATCGTATATACTTCCCACTATCACC
>DAOWIV010000110.1 GCA_030640725.1 Methanosarcinales archaeon
GCACTGCAACTGAGACCATATTATATGCTGTATTATGTTGCCATAGTGTTGCTCTTCGCAGGTATTCAACTGGACTTACTCTGCAGGTTACCATGCACTTTCGCTCATGTGCCCGTGTACAATTCTGAGTTGCCTGGATTGATAACCGCGATCGCGATGACCATCGGCGCGGTAACCACGATCAAGTACTGGGGCTGGCTCCTCAAGACATGAAGGGTTTGGGAAGACTTCTGCCATGCGACTCCAGCTCAGGTTGATTCTCCTTTTTCTCTGTGTCTCGATCGTGCCGTTTAGCATCATCGGGTATTACACGTACACCCTTTCCACCGAATCGATGGAAGATGATGCTTTTGCGCATCTGACCTCATTGGCACAAACCCGGGCGGATTACCTTGTTTCATGGATTGTGTATATGCAGGATAATGCAGAGGTCGTTGCCGGTGCGCCATCGGTAGTCCGAAACATCGAAGTGATGGCGACGGCAGACCCATCGAGTATCGAATACCAGCAGGCAAAGGATGCCATTGAGGCGTTTGAGGATATTGCGATGGAGGGCTATGCCACGTTCGACGAGATATTTGTGCTTGACTGCGGCGGCACCATCATCGCGTCCACCAACAAAAACATCATCGGGGATGATCGGTCATCGCGTGAATACTATCGTGAAGGGCTACATGCCACCCACCTGACCAGTGCATACATCTCTCCGACACTTCAGGTACCAACGATGCTGGTGTGTGCTCCGGTGCTGCTCGATGATAACAGAACCATTGGCGTGGTGGTCTGCAGGACTAACTTCAACATGCTCCATGCGACCATACACGACCGCAAGGGGCTTGGGAAGACGGGTAAGTCTTTCCTGGTCGATAGTAACGGTTATCTTGTCAGCGGTTTGCCAGATGATGCAAAGACGATACCTATTATCAGGAATACCAGTGAGAATTACTGCGGCATATATACCAGCAACGGAAAAGAGGTGATCTTCTCCCGCATCTGGATGCCTGATCAGAAATGGTACCTGATCGCCGAACAGGATCGCGACGAGGTGTTATATCCACTTACAATGCTGATCGAACGGGCGATCGAGATCACAATCGGGGTTATTGTGTTAATCGGCATATTCTCGGTATTCACCACCCGGCAGATTACAAAACCGATAGAGAGGCTGCACAAGGGTGCAGAGGCGGTGGCAGCCGGCGACTATTCAATACAGGTTCCTGTAGTGTCAGACGATGAAATCGGAGCGCTGACCGGACGATTCAATGAAATGACATCCGAACTGGATAAAACGCATAAAAAACTGCGTGACAAGATAGTTCTTGCCAATCTCGATCTTGAAAATCAGAAAAGTACGCTTGAGAGCATACTCCGGAGCATACCTGACTGTGTGTTCGTGATTGATACTAATTTCAAGATAGTCATGGCAAATCAGGCTTGCAAGGCGCTTACAGGCATAGCAGAAGAAGATATTATCGGAAAGCTTTGTTATGACGTATTCTCAAGTGATGCGTGTGAGCCGCAGTGCCGGCTCCGGGAATTGATCAGTGGTCATGGCGGCGGCGTGTGCTGGGAGATGGATGTCGTTGACCGGGATGGTAGGAGCGTCCCGATCATGACCTGTGGCGCGCCGCTGCGCTGTGCTGACGGGGCAATCATTGGATATGTCGAGGTGTTGCGCGACATCACCCGTATGAAGAGTGTGACCGCAGAACTGCAAAGAGCGAATGCGGAACTTGAGCTTGCAAATGTGGAACTGAAGAAACTCGACGAACTCAAGACGAACTTCATAAACATTGCATCCCATGAGCTGCGAACCCCGCTCACGTCGATCATGGGATTTACCGAGTTCGTGGCTGATGGAATGCTCGGAGAACTGAACGTCAGGCAAAAAGGCGCGCTTTCGAAAGTCCTCTCAAACAGCGATCGGCTGGCACGGTTGATCAACAATATACTCGACATATCAGTGATACAAGCAGGTGGGCTGGAGTTGAGCATCGACGAACTGGACTTATCAGAACTAATAAGGGATATCGCGGCAGATATGGAGGCGCTTGCTGAGAAGAAGAACATCTCATGCACCATTGACATTCCGGACCACCTCGTTGTCGAGGGGGATAGTGACCGCCTGGAGCAGGTTGTCGCAAACATGATCGGGAATGCGATCAGATTCACGCCGGATGGGGGCAGCGTGTCAATCACCGGAGTCGATGGCGGCGATTGGACCCTGGTTACCATCAGCGATACCGGCATCGGCATCACACCGGAGGACCTGCCGCACGTCTTTAAGGAGTTCTGGCAGGTCGAGAAGAGTAAGGGCATGGGTCTTGGTCTCGCGATTGTGGCAAACATCATCCACAAACACGGCGGCATCGTCTGGGCTTCGAGCGAGGCTGGGCGTGGTAGCACGTTTGCATTCAAGATGCCAAAGAAGGTTCCACACCGCCCGGATGAGTTAGATGGTCCGGAGTAGGGGGGACTTTTTGATTCTGACGGACTTTCGTGGTTTTCAAAAGACGCGGGACGGGGACTGTCACGCCACCATGGTGTTGCGGAAGATTTTATGAATCCGGGGATCAAGTAAGATGCGGCCAAAATCGGTATAATCAGTGTGAATCTCGTGTCTAAAAACCATTATTAGACGCAGATTTACGCAGATGGACACAGATTAAGGTTTTTTTTGCATAACCCCGAATTTGTCCAAAGACTCCATACGACACCTGACCACGCCCCTAAAAATCGTTTTTATGCCGTGTGCCTGAGCATACACCGCCAACCCCCCGAAGGGCAGTTTTTACTCGATTTTTTGTGAAAAAATCGTTTTTTTAGCCAGCCCCATCCTTCC
>DAOWIV010000235.1 GCA_030640725.1 Methanosarcinales archaeon
ATAAAAGCACGTTCATCTACAGTAAAATTTGGCGATGCTGCTCTTTTTGCAGCTATTCCGCATGAATATAGGGAGAACTATTGGTTTGTTTTTTATTCAGAACGTTTAGAAAAAACATTCATTTTATCTTCTAAAGAGTTTATCTCTGAGTCAGTACAAAACAAGAATGGAAAGAATGTCGGATTGAGAAGTATATGGTTCAATGGTAAAAACACAAAAAATAAAAAAGAGCATGTAAAACCACAATTTGAGAAATATGTAGTTGAAAATTTTCAAAGACTAATAAACGAAAATCCAGATTAAATTGGTCGCAACTGCACCTAACAACGTGTATATGCTCCGCCACATTTTGCCTGCGCTTCGCTCTGGAAAAACGTCGTAATATCTGCATATGGATTGAAAAACTAAAATCAGCGAACCGATGGAAATATCAAATCCATGAGCATCCTTCTGATGCCCCGGATTTCCAATCCGGCTGGTTCGTGACTTTGGGGGACTACACAGAGATCCCCTACAATCGACACCCTGCCAGCACAACCCCATTCTCCATTGTGCCGACATCAGAACAGCTTCAGACGCGTACCAATCCCCCTCTCGACCGCCTGCTGGTAGATGTGGTTTGCCGTCGAGACGTCCTGTATGGCAAGTCCTGTCGAGTCAAAGACCGTGATCTCACTATCGCGGGTTCTTCCAGGCTTTATTCCTGCGACAACCTCGCCAAGCGTGCCATAAATGTCATCGACCGTTATGACGCCGTCTTTGAGCGGAACATTGATCTCCCCGGAGTGGGTTGCCTGCGCATAATCATCGATCACGATTCGTGACCGTTTTAGTATCAGTGGATCAAGCTCCTCCTTGCCCTTCGCGTCCGCGCCGATGGCATTTATGTGCGTACCCTCCCGCACCCAGCCATCAGCCACGATCGGCGCTCTCACCGGGGTTGTTGTTACCAGTATGTCGCAGTCGCACGCATCTCTCACGCTCTCCGCGATCACGATGTCGCACCCGAGTTCTGCCATGTCCTCTCTGAACCTATTGCAGGTTGTAGCCGACACATCGACAATTTTAACGGTCTCGATATTTCGGACCAGGGAGAGCGCTTGCAACTGGGTCCTTGCCTGCCGCCCCGCGCCGATCATGCCCACCACGGCTGCATCGCGCCGCGCAAGATGATCCGCAGCCACGCCTCCTGCCGCACCGGTCCGCATATCTGTGAGATATGTGCCGTCCATCACCGCAAGCGGGGTGCCGGTCTCAATCGAGTTCAGCACGACAACCGCCATCACAGTGGGAAGTCCTTTTGCCGGGTTACCGGGATGCGCATTAACGATCTTCACGCCCGCAATGCCTGCACTCTCGAGATACGCGGGCATGGTGCGCAGATCGCCCGTTGGGAAGTAGAGGTAGGATTTTGCAGGCATCTGCACTCGTTCCATGCCGTGCTCCATAAACGCAGCCTCGACCACCTCAAGCGCACCGCGCATGTCAAGCAGTTCTCTCACGTCGTCCGCGGTAAGATACAGTATCTCCATACGGATCATTGTTGCGCTGGACGTGGATAATTGTTGCGTGAGACTAATGGGTGCAGCGTGCGGATGATGCCTTGGTGCTCGCAGTCCGCAGAATCGGTTGTTGGCGTTTCAGGAAAAAATGAGTCTTTTTAATTTCTTCTGGCGGTTGAAAAACATGATGCCAATCCTGCAAACACCGATTACACCGATTTTAGACACATCTGCGTAAATTTGTGGAATCCGCATCTACGATAATTATCATAAATCACCGATTTTTTAGACACCACCCCGGTTACCACTCAAACGGTTGCAAAACCTATGCGATTTCACGAAAACCACCTTAACATGCCAGCCGAATCATCCCAGCATGACCGGATATTGCGGTGCATGTGAGAAGACTGCTGATCCGACATGCACAACGATCCCGTCTTTTGTGATATTATAGGGTTTGATTTCGCGGGAGTGCTCCATGCGTCTCATCTTCGAGACCTCGATGACGGCGGTTGTGGTATGGAGGTCGCCAGCCCTCACATGCCTCATCGAGATCACGCCATCTGATATATACTCGACCAACCCGTTTTTTGAACTGTAGGGCTGCTCTTTGTCGGTTTCAGACGTGAATAAAGCGGTTATCCCGCTTTCCTTCACTATATGTGCAAAATTGAAGAGATGATTACGTCTCTCGGTATCCGTATCGAGTATCATCTCATATAGTGTTATCGGGTCGACCACCAGTCTCTCGGCGTTGAACGTTCTGAAAAGGTCCGGCAGTTCATTTTCTATCCGTTCGATCGTTGATTTGATGTTTAGTGCGCCCAGTTTAATCAGAATCAGTTTTTCGTCTTCGATATATCTTGTAAAATCCCATCCGAACATTCCGGCAGTTTCAATAAGTTCTTTCTCATCCTCTTCCAGACTTATGTAGATGCAATTACGGCCGTTTGAGATCCCCGCGTGTGTGAACTGGAGTGCAAGCGTCGTTTTTCCGGTTCCAAACGAGCCAAGCACAGTCACGATATGTCCTTCCGGTATACCGCCATTCAACATCACATCCAACCCTGCGACGCCAGTATCCAACAGTTTAATACCCTCCACAAACTCTCTTTACGTTTGATACCTCAAAACCTTTTTGGATGCCGATCTGCGTCTCGAAATTGACGATATTGTCCTGATCCAGTAGCGGCAAGACCCCTCTGAACTTTTTCATGTGCATGAAACGCTGCCGCTTTGTTGAACCGAGTTTACCCCACTCAAAGACGAGCACACCATCCGCGCATTCGGCGAGTTCTTCCTGCTTGTTTCTGTCGATTATACTATCTCCGAGTATCGCATAAACTATGCCGTTCCATTTCTTCGAGATTCTCTGTAGTCCGCGCATGAACATGATCAAATCCTTCCATTCGAGATTCTCCAGACAATACTGGGCAAGCGCGGTCAGTGAGTCGATGATGACGATACTGTCCCTGGCGTTTTCATCAAGATACTTAATCAGCGTCTTGATCAGGTTTGCATCTCCATTCCACTTCAAGGAATTGAGTGAGATGTCACTTCCCGAGGTCCATGACAATGGGACGGAGGATCTGGCAAAGTATGCGCCCGAAAAGTCCTTGAACTCCATGTGAGTACTCAATGTGTCGCAATACTCAGGGAAAGAGTGCGCCAGTTCGGTCAGAACGTCCTCTCTGGATTTTGTAAATGAGATGTAACATATCTTGTTTGGTACGGTGGATCCATTCGAGTTGTTCTCATCTTCTGTCGTTTGATGTGATGATAATAGTCCTGCAGCAGACGTGTACACAAACTCAACGTCGCCTGCTCCCAACTCACCAAGCAGCAGGACCAGCGAGCCTGCCGGAAATCCGCCATCTATCGTGGTATCCAACGAATCAATCCCGGACGGGATTTTCTTAAGTGTTGTAGATATGTCTATTGTCATTATAGTGCCCCCTTTGCTGTATAATATTATATGTGTATTGCATAGCATATAAAGTTGTCGGTTTATCTCAAAATTCAGTGAAATCATAGCATATTGGTATAACCACTCCGGACGATCCCAGAAATCGTATGCCATCGTGCGCACTTCCGGAAGAGAAACACATATATGCTGCCACGCCGAACATTTAATGGAAATGCCTGATCAACGTTAGTTATGGGACTACATGGGCACCTGCAGGGGTGGGAAAACGTGCCGGACGATCTTGAAACCTTGGATTATACAGAACCAATTGAAGAATGGGATGTAGGCAACATCGGGGGAGTACAACCCGACACGGAAGAACCGACCAATGGAAATGGGCGAAATGAGCGCAAACGCACAGGGTCGTTAAAAAGGAAGATTAAAGAGGGGCATATAGGTGATACCGGGGGGTCGCAACCTGATACGGAAAAACCGCTCAATGGAGATGGTGAAAACGGGCACAAACGTACAGGATTGATGAAAGAAAAGATTAAAGAAGAATATGCAGACATAAAAGACTATCTTAAGATACTGTTCAGGAAGAAACTAATTTTAGAACCTTACAGCGCGGAAGAATTCGGTCCGCTCGTGACATTCGATGGCATGGAAGGCTACAGCGAGGTGGAACGTTACTGGGTCGATAAACCTTATGCATTCGTATCGATACTGCGCAATGACCAGAGCCACGATTACCTCTATTTTGTTGCCGAACCCGAGCTATCGATGTTTGAACGGATGCTGCTTGAGACGGTTTATGAAAACATCCTTGATACGCTGACACTGTATGATACATCAGATGAGGTCAGAAGCGATATTATAGAGGAGAAGACGCTCGAACTCATCGACGGATACTCGGTAGATGTGAGTATGCTTTCGTTGCATAAAATTCTCTATTATATTAAAAGAGATTACATCGGCTACGAGCGGGTCGATGCCCTGATGAAGGATCCGCACATCGAAGATATATCCTGTGACGGGTTGAGCGTGCCGGTCTTCCTGTATCACCGGAAATACCAGAACATACCAACAAATCTCATGTTTGATGGCGATAGGCTTGATACGTTCATACAGAGACTCGCTCAGGAGTGTGGCAAACAGATATCCATAGGCGAGCCGCTGCTAAATTCCACGCTCTTAGACGGCTCCAGGTTGAATGCAACGCTCGGGCAGGAGATCACCTTCCGGGGCGGCTCGTTTACCATACGAAAGTTCCGGGATCAGGCATTCACTCCGGCAGACCTGATCAGAAACGGCACGTTCTCTTATGAAGTGCTTGCGTACCTCTGGCTTGCTGTCGAGAATAACAAGAGCATGATCTTTGCAGGCGCAACTGCTGCGGGAAAGACATCGAGCCTCAATGCGGTATCCCTGTTCATCCCGCCGATGGCAAAGATCGTCAGCATCGAGGATACGCATGAACTGGTGTTGCACCACGCAAACTGGATCGGCAGCGTCACGCGTGAATCGTTCTCAAAGACTGCGAATGTGCGTGACATTGACATGTTCGAACTGCTCAGGCAGGCGCTACGGCAACGCCCTGAATTCATACTCGTGGGTGAGATCCGGGGGCGGGAAGCTCTGACACTCTTCCAGGCGATGTCCACTGGACACACGACATACTCCACGATGCATGCCGATTCGGTGCATACGGTGATCAGCCGGCTCGAAGGCGATCCGATAAACGTTCCAAGGGTGATGGTCCAGGCACTTGATATTCTCTGCATCCAGACACTGGCACATGTTGGTGGAACGCGGGTTCGCCGCGCGGAGATGTTGATAGAGTTCATGGGACTTGATCCGCAGACCGGGGATATGAGATTCAATGATCTCTACTGGTGGGATCCGAAGACTGACCGATTCAAGGGTGGCGGCAGTTCATCAGTGCTAAACGCAATCATGACAAAGCGCGGATGGGACGAAAAGAAACTGCGATCCGAGATCGGGGACCGGGAGAAGATTCTCCGGTACATGGTTGACACGGATATGGATGAGCACGATGTCGTTTCCCTGATACAGAGATATTACACCGATCCGGAGAGTGTCATGGACATGGTGAACGCGGAGATATATGAATCTAATTTATAAAATAGCGTTTGCGATCTTTGGACGACGCGTGAGGGGTAAGGCGGAGGCTTATGCAGAGACCCGCGTAATGCTTGAACAGGCGCACATCCCGCTGACGTGGGACATGTACGTAAGCACTACATACCTCTATGCGCATCTGCTCGGAATCATCGGCGCGTTTCTCGGCTATCTCATTGCCCCGCTTATATATCGGCTCTGTAAGACCGTGATGGATTCCAGTCAGTTCGTATCACCTGTCGATCTTGAAAGCATTTCAGGATACTGGGAGGTTGCATCCGCTGTAATTTTAACCATACTCATCGCGACTCTCCTGGGTGCCATCTCGTATTACCTGATGCTTATGTATCCGTATCTGATCGCAACAACACGGAAGACCAAGATCGACCTGACGCTCCCGCATGTCGTGGCATACATGCATGCGCTGAGCAAAGGCGGAATGAACCTGATCGCGATCTTTGAGTCGCTTAGCGAGCAGACCAACGTGTATGGCGAGGCGGCTGAGGAGATCGCATACATCGTGATGGATACGAAGTATCACGGGACTGATCTGCTGACCGCGCTCAAGACTGCTGCGGTCAGAACCCGGTCAGAAAAATTCAGGGATTTTCTTGATAACTTAATCTCGGTCGCCGAGACCGGCGGGGATACGGAATCTTTCTTTGGCGGCATGGTAGACCATTACCAGCGTTCTGCTGCGGCAGATCAGAGCAGCTATCTTGAAATGCTTGCGATGGTTGCCGAAACATACATAACGGTCTTTGTCGCAGGACCTCTGTTTCTGATAACCATCCTGATAGTCATGGGCATGATGGGACCGGGAAGCCTGCTTGCGCTCAGACTCGTGATCTATGTCATGATCCCGATAAGCGCAGCCGCATTCGCTGTTCTGCTGAGTATAATATCGATCGGCAGTGACACGAATATGATCAAGATCTACACAGAGACCAGAAGAATCAGACAGTACGATGACGTGCGAACAAGGATCATTGAAGATGACGAGAGGATGGTTCGCAGATTGATGCGGTCGCTGCGATGGACAAGCGTGATCAAGAGTAGCAAAACCCCGTTAAAACCGTTTTACTCTGAGCCGTCCAGAACGCTTTATCTATGTGTGCCAGCAGCCCTCCTCATTCTCGGATACACCGCGTACTACGGAGGGGGACTTACCATTGATCGTCTCGATGATGCGGTCGTTGCAGGTCTGCTGATCGTGCTCGTGCCGTATCTCTTCTTTTATGAGATGCAGAGAAGGAGAATCCGGCAGATTGAGGATTCGGTTCCTGGTTTTCTTCGCAAGCTTGCGGTTGTCAATGATGTGGGGATGCCGCTTACCGCTGCGATCAAATCGGTCTCAGAGGTGAATCTGGGGGTGCTCAGCACCGAGGTTAAGCTCATGCGAAAGGATATGGAGTGGAGCCACAGCATCGCAGACTCGCTGATAAAATTCGAGCAGCGCGTCAGGACCATCGCGATCTCGCGGATCGTCACGCTCATCACAAAGGCGAGTGAGTCAACCGGCAACATCAAGGAGACGCTTCGCATAGCAGCAAGCGATGCCGCACTGGCAGAGAGACTGAGACGCGAGAAATTCGCAAGCATGTTCTCATACCTTGTGATCGTGTACCTGTCATTTGCCGTGTTCTTGCTTGTGCTCTATGTCTTTGCCACGATGTTTATACCGATGGTGCCGACGGGAGGGGGCGGAGGCGGCATGCTCTCGCTTGATGCAAACGAGAGCGAATACACGATGCTATTCATGCATGCTGCGATGATACAGGGGTTCTTCTCAGGAATCATAGCCGGACAGATGACCGGCGAGAGCGCATGCACGGGTCTTAAACATGCTGTGACGATGCTTGTGGCGGCGTATCTGCTATTTACAGTATTTATCGGGTGAACAAATATGAAACGAGGACTAATCAAGAATGAAAGCGCAGTATCAGAAGTGATCGGCGCGCTGATGATATTCGGGATCATCGTCGGGCTTATCGCCATCATGCAGTCGAGTCAGGTGCCCGAGTGGAACGCTGCGGTGGAGCAGACGCATTTTGACGTGGTTTCAAGCGACTTTGTCCAACTGAGGGCAGACATCGAGGATGTGGAAAAACTCGAGATTCCAAAATCAACAGATCTGCGGATGGGTGTTAAGTATCCGGAGCGTTTCATCTTCAGAAATCCGGGAAGCGGAGCCTCCGGAACAATAACAACGTACCCGCTGCACGTCAATGTGAGTTACAGCACCAGATCCGGTTTGAAATGGAAAAACTACACCTCAGCCGGGATTATTTATGAGATGCACGGGACATCCAAATCGCCCATGCTCGTCTATGAACACGGATTGATCATAAAGGATTACGGGAATGCGAATGTAACAGAGGCTGAGCAGTCCCTGATAACCGGGGGAGAGGTATTCATACCGATCGTGCTCTGGGATACGTATTCATACTCTTCGATGGACGCCCAGACATTCAACATGCTGCCGGTTCCGCAAGGCGACTGCACGTCTGCGAGCTTTTTGCACATGAATGTAACGCTTGAGACGCGCTATCCGGATGTCTGGAATGAATCACTCATTGGTTCGGGTGCTGATGTCAGCGGCGACACGATAGAGATCACGGATGTTTCCGGCAGGAGGATCCGGCTGCCGTCAAATGATACGAGCAGCTCCAGCCAGAAGCAATTCTACGTGGGCATGATCAGGACTGAGCTCTCAACTGCGACCCGCGGTCCGACCGGTCCTGACGGGATCGATGTGTGGACAGAGGGTCAGGGGCGGTTAGATATTCCGGCAAGTAGCGATGCGACAGAGTTCATAATGCGCGACATCACGTTGAATGATATCACACTACCCAATCCAAAGTTGAGATTTGTTGTGGCTGATACATCGAATCATGAGTGGGAAGTAGAGATCGGGTTTAAAAATGGCGACACCATAGATTATATAGAAATAAATAATAGTGGAACTGTTAGTACTGATGGTGCTGATAAACCCCTACTCTCACTCGGCTATCAGATTGACCTGACCTCTTATTAC
>DAOWIV010000236.1 GCA_030640725.1 Methanosarcinales archaeon
CATTCTTGGCTCATCGTACAGGAGATATCCCGGATCAGACGAAACAAACCGCAGATTGGGGTACTCCTCCGAAAGTATGTACAGGAGACACGCACGGTACTCCTTGTTGATGTACATGTCGAACTCGGATGATATGATCCCGTTTTTGTCGATCTCCTTTAAAACGTCTGATGAGTATCTCTTGAGGTCGTCCTCGATTGATTGTGCTTTCTTCCGGCACAGATAGTCCTTGATACCAATCCGCTCAAGCATGACATCGAGATTCTGCGCCGGAAGCACTGCTGTACCCTCATGCTCCCGGTACTCCGCAGCACCCACTACCAGCATGTACCTGCCATCGCCCGGATTTTCGATCGTGACGCTCCCGTCCTCGCCTGCTACGTACCTCAGGGTCACGCCGATACCGCTTTCGCGCATCAACGTTATGATCGCGCCTTCGATCCCGTTTCCTTCGGCATCAGTGACTGTGATCGGCAGCGGGTTCTCGATCACCTTTGCACCCTCCGCGAGACGGAGCATCCGGTCGCTGGCGCTGTATGTCGCATCAGGATGATAGTAATCGTACAGGCGCAGGAAGTCATCAGGTTGCGCAACCTTCAGGTCGTCTTCCGAAGCCGTAGCCGTATCGCGAGCCATCAGTATCTTCCGTATCTGGCGCTCGACCGTCCGGTGATAGCTGCTCAACATCTTGTATGCTCTGCGATCGATATCGAGTGCCGGAGCCAGTTCACCTGCCATGGCTGCAAACGAGTCGGCAGCGTGCCTGACACCATCACCATCCCTTGCATCTTCTCTATTCAGTGTAAATTCCCTCTTTGCAAGCCCACTTTCATTCCAGAAGTAATCGGGAGGCATGAACTCCTTTATACTATCCTCTGTGCTCGATATATTCTCATGCATCCGGTCAATGATAGACTGGCACAATTCCACGAACAAATCCCCGATCTCTTTGAGTCTCACAAGTTTTTCAGGACTTGATGCGTCAAGCACCTCTTCTTTAAGCTCTGTAAATTGTTCATGCTCGGTGACACCGATCGCGATATCGAGCGCCTCGAGCAGCGAGTCCCGATATGCCTGGCATTCCTCTCTTGTCGCAGTCTTCAGCGCAGTAATGCCCTTCTCAAGCGTTGACACCGCTTCCCCGTAATCCTGCACACCTATCTGTTCTTCGACCTTCACACCATGCATATCATGCATATCATGCGACAGATCGCCCGCATGGGTTGCAAGCTTATCCGCATCCTCCGCGCACTCTCGAAGCGCATTTTCCGTAATAATCTTCAGGCGACCCAGATAATCAACAATCTCTTCGAGATCCTTATCCGGTAGCGTAAGCGCGTCTATTTCAGTGAGATACGAGGCAAGATCATATCCTGCGACGTCGAGCGTCTCGAGTTTCGTGCGTGCGTCATCGGTGCGCCTGACCGCATCGTCATGCAGCCGATCAACGAAATCGAGCCGCACCTGATCAAGATTCTGACCGATACCCCGGATCGCAAAGAGGGTCACGCCTTTGATGATTTCCGGGTCACAGTCGACCGTCTGGCTGTCAGGATCGATGCGCCCACCGCTGCTTTCTATCGCACCGCGGGCAGTCTCCATCTCGACTGCGCTTTGCGGGATGGCGATCGCATGAATGCTCTCAATCTCCTGCATCCGGCTGCGCAGATGGAGAAAATCCCTGCCGATGTCGCGGAGTTCACGGATCTTCACGCGGGCAGCCGGGTCCTCGAGCCGCCGCTGTTTCACTGATTTGATATACCACAATGACGCAATAATGATGGCGGCTGGTACGCCGATGATCGCAAACGCAAGCGCGATGTCGGAATCCGCGTACAAAAATAATGCAACCGCTATTATACCTATTAAAAGCACGGACAGGGCTGCGATGGCAATATTTCGGGCATCCTTAGTCATCGTTCTGATTCTTATCGGCAGGACTTAAAACCCTATCGTAGAATGGTCAAAGAATAAATACCGTCAGGAATATAGACGTACTCGATGGAACTTTGGAGAACCGGATGGGATATTAACAGAATACTGACAGTCATCCTGCTTATCTCGATCATTGTCTCGATCTGCATGGTTGTTTATGTCATCGTAACGCCCAAACAGGGAGAGAAGTTCACAGAATTCTATATTCTTGGCATAAACGAGATGGCAGACGAGTATCCTACGCAGCTTACGGTCGGAGAGGATGGAAAGTTGATCATCGGTGTTGTAAATCACGAATACGCTGATGTTTCGTATCGGCTGGAAGCGAAACTCGATGGGGCAATCATACACACGGAACAGATCGATCTGGCGCATGATGAAGCATGGGAGGAGCCGTTCACGTTCAAAGCAACCGTGGAAGGGGCGGATCAGAAGTTAGAACCGCTGCTGTACAGGGAAGGGGCAGATGAGGTATACCGGTCGCTTCATTTGTGGGTGGATGTCGCGCCGCCGGGGTGACTCCCTGGTAAGATAGTCTTAAATAAGATTGTGGCGACGGTTTTGATGAACCCCATGGAGCTAAAAATCACGCGGACCTATGTATCCGGACAGTGTCAAGAATTGAGCAAACATTATCATCAGTAAAAACCACTAAAAATCATTAAAAAATCATTCAAACCCTCCCAATCATGACCCAAGCAAAAAAAATCCCCTGCGAGATTATATCAATCAGAGAAGGCAAG
>DAOWIV010000232.1 GCA_030640725.1 Methanosarcinales archaeon
AATGTCATCGTACACCTGAGAGTTCAAAAGGAATTTAAAAAGTTGTATGTGTTTAGCTGAGGCGAAAAAACCACGAGATTTCACGAGTTGACACAAGAAGATGGTAGTACATACAAGATATTGGTGATATGTTTGCATTTTATATCCGGTCACTCCATACTTTCTCGTGGAAATTTGTGTAATCTTGTTTAGCTAAACACGTACCAATTCTTAAATGTGAAGTGGCATCAGTACAGCAAGCAGAGCGGTTGATCGCGGCTACCGGTTGCCATTCTCCAGTTGAAATCAAGGGGTCATATCGCGCAGCTGCTAACTGCCGCACCCCGGGTGTTTTGTCAGCACGATCCGGAGTCACGCAAAAGACCATGATTCCCCATAATCTCCTCCGCACACCCGAACCCCGCCAGAATCGAGCCGTTCATGCTCCGTTCGGGATAATTTGCGTCTGAAAACATGCCTGCAAGATATAGCCCGGCAATGTCGGTTGAATAGGGCGGGATGTTTCTTGCGTAGCCGGTCATGTACACAGGCGCGGTATCGATGTGTCGCGCAATCCGCCACCACCGAACGTTGCTTTTGCTAAAATCCGGAAACAGCCTCTCAAGCCCGCTTAAGTACGAGTCGATGACTTCCTGTTCCGTGCACCGCCATCTCGGATCGTCCGCGTCCTGTAAGTAGGCAGTCACGTACACCAGATGCTCGCCATAGTCTGCCACCGGAAGAAAGTTCGTGTGCTCGACCACCGCACCAAACGGCACGTCGGATTTTATATTTAGCCAATAAGTATTATTCAGCAGTGGTTTGTCCATGCCAAAGAGCGCACATGCGGTGCCCTGGTAAGGGATCTCAGGCATCCCCTGAAACCCGGATCCTGCCCCCTCGCCCGCCCCTGCCTCTGTTCGAACCAGTCCTGAAAGTGCGTGTGGCGGGACTGTTGAGATCACGACATCACAATCGCAATTACGATCACTATCACAATCACGATCAGACTTCCTGTATTCACCCCCGCCTACGTGCACGCCGCATACAGCACCATCAGCCAAGACTATCTCTGATACCTCGCAAGCCGTCCTGACCTCGCCGCCCATCTCGATTATCGAGTCTGTCAGCCGTTTTATAAACTGGTAAAACCCGCCCCGAAGATACCCAAGCCGCTCTCCGCTTGCCGAACGGTTCGACCTGATCCTGATGCGCCCAAACAACCATGCAGCCGACACCATGTCATGGTTGTTCCCGAACTTGCTTCGCAGGAGCGGCTCAAAAAACCGTTCATACACCGAATTTCCCGCATTATCAAGGATCCATTCCTTTGCAGTCACATCATCAAGTCCGGAGACATCTTTCTTCCGTTTGATTGCAAGAACGATCCGTGCAAGCCGCATCAGATCGAGGATCGAGAGCGGCGATCGCAGCAGTTCGAGCGGCGTGTTCATAGGATAGATTTTTCCATCGATGTGATACCCGGTGGTGCCTTTGAGCCATTGCAGATCTTTTTCAAGCCCCATATCGGTCATAAGGCTGATCAGTTCCGTGTCGCTCTCAAAGATGTGATGATAATACTTTTCGATGTGATAATCACCGATATGATAACTTGCAGCCATCCCGCCGGGCTCCAGGTCCTTTTCAAGGATTGTCACATCGGAAATTCCATTTTTGAGCAGCTTGTACGCCGCCGCAAGCCCTGTTAACCCACCGCCGATGATGATCGTCTTCATTTTCTTGCTTGCTTCATCCTATCGAGTTCGGTGTGCAGCAGACGCTCATACTTCCGGTCAAGGTCCTCCCTGCCCCTGCTACCCCCACCGCTTTTGCTTTTACCGTTTTTACCATCTTTACCGTCTTTTTTACCCCTGTCCGGTGCTGCCCTCTCTCGTCCGGCGGTGTACATGAGCAGGACGATTCCGACTGACATTATTATGATGCCGCCCCAGACCGCTGTGATCCATGGCGCTGTGCGCATGTACAGATTGGCGAGATTGCCTTCGGTCATCTTTGTGGTGATAAAGACTTCCTTGGTGAGCGACCGATACACATAGTTCGTGGCATACGACTGCCCCCATTTGAAATCGGTGATGTATTTAACCTCGTCGCGGTCGATCAGCCGGTCTCCTGAATATAACTCAAAATCGACCTGCGTCACATACGATGAGCCAGGGTATTCCCCGTAAGGCGCGCCCTCGTACTGGCTTGCGATTCTTGTGACCTTGACTGCATAAGGCTGCCCCGCGTACGTGCCGAGGGTGCCTTCCCGGATCACCTCGGATCCATCGATCCTTGTGTTTGTGCTCACAACCACGCCGATTAATATCAGTACGATGCCGAGATGGATGATATGCGGGCTTATTCTGCGAAGCATCGACCGGGATCCGGTCTTATATGTCATGTAGATCTTGTAGAATACTGCAAGCATGGCAAACCCGAGTATTGGCATCGATGCATCGATCGGAAGATTTCCAAACGGCGAAATGACCACACAGACCACGGTTGCAAGAATCGCTGCTATAACTACGCCAATGATCCTTGATGGCGCGACATCCGGGATGAGCAGGCACGCACCAAGCATCATCGCCAGAACAAGCGTTGGAAGCGCGGTTCGTTCGTTGAACCATGTTGCATCAAGTACTGCGCCCGGTTTGAGCAGCGGTATGAGCATTCCGATGAGCATGATCAGGAACAGTACGCTGAAGATAGCGATCGACGCAAACATCGCATTGTGTGCA
>DAOWIV010000301.1 GCA_030640725.1 Methanosarcinales archaeon
AAATCATCGCTCAGCGCGTACAATTTAATCTCCCGATTCTCTCCAAATTCTTCCACCACCATGGAGGCTTTTTGCTGATTCAGATGGTTGTAATAAACGACCAATCCGACAGATGCCACCGCAACAAGAATTACCGTGATTGCAATTGCCAGGTAGGATTTCTTTCTTGCCCCTGGAATATACGATTCCCGGGTGCTGCGAAAGAGCGTGAAAATACTCAACAGAGCCGGCAGCGCGATCAGCACGGAGTACGCAATGAGCGTGGGCTGATCGAATGTGTAGTTGGAGAACGGTGCCCTGATAAGCACCGAAACACCGCTGTACCAGATACGCGCCATGTATTGGTGCAGATATGCAAAGAACGCAATTGCGAGTGCGATGTTGGCGAGTGCAAGTATCTTGCAGACGTTATCGTAAGAATTATCTCTTCTCACGAAGCTAAATGAGAGTACAAGTGAGATGATTCCGATTGTGAGCAGCAGTCCCGATGCCACGAAATTGATATCCATGGTCCACCACGAAAACATCCGGGTGTTTGGCTGCGATAAGACCCGCAGAGCAGTCGATATGAGATAAAGAGCAAAAGCAAGGTGAATAACTCCCAAAAAAATCTTGCTGTTACTTTTTACCTCTGTTACAGTCTTGTTTTCACTCGAGAACATAAACTCTTCCTCCTTTATTATCTGTTCCTTCACAGGACACCATCCAAGCAGTTTCTTGACGTATGAGAAAGTATAAGAACAAAACCCACCCGAAGGGCAGTTTTTGATAAAACTTTTGTGAAAAGTTTTCTTGATAGGTTCAGTCATACGATCTCCTCGAGTTTCCTGAATAGCTCATCAGCCATCTCTGCCGGGCTTTCTGACCCGGCAAGCGATATTTCCATCTCGCCCGCGTAATCCCGCAGGAGTCCCTCGCACTCAAGCGAGCGGCTGCACCTGCCACAGTCCCCATCGTACCGGTACCACACCTGCACCCCGTGCTTTGCAGAGATGAAGATGATCGCATCGGTATTCAGTTGAACCGATCTGCCGAAGAGCACCCCGCGCTCGAAATTCACTTTCGTGACCTCAATGCGGTTTGATCTTGCCATCTCAAGGAGAACCCGTGATACTTTTGAGTC
Organism: Methanosarcinales archaeon; assembly: GCA_030640725.1. Classification (GTDB taxonomy): domain Archaea; phylum Halobacteriota; class Methanosarcinia; order Methanosarcinales; family Methanogasteraceae; genus Methanogaster_D. Next base: position 1,124 of record DAOWIV010000301.1, read on the forward strand.
CATGCCCTGAAGCGCTTTGGATACCGACTGACGGCTGACACTGAAGCTTCTGGCGATCTCCGCGCCTGCCATGCCGTCCCTGCGCAGCCGCCAGAACTCAAACTGCCGTTCGTTTACTGGTAGGAACATGTGTCAACTTATGTAGGTTTACACATAAAAAGTTTTTGGCGAGGGTGAAATAGGGAGGTGTCACATTGCGTGGTATCGAATCAATCACAGATGCAGGCGCTTACATGCGAATTACACGAGTGTGCCGAGCAAAATTCGGTAGTGTCCTGACACGTAGTTGGTAATAGGTAGCGCACCAGCATACCAAATTGAACCGTCGGCGGTAAACTTATGTATTGATTACGTCCAGACTACACTTATATTACAGTGTTTATGTCTTCCGAGAACAGGAGAGTTTGATATGACTGATAGTATGGATTATCTGCACCGCACATTCATGGGGCTCGGGACCGCAGTCAGCGAACTGTTTGGAAAGTCGAGTCAGGAGCTGACAAACCTGTTCACTTCATATATCGGCACCGAAATGGGTAAACTGCTCCTTGAGAAAGGATTGGTAAGCAGGGATATGCCGATGCCCGAGTTGATCGAGATTCTTGCACGCGAGCTTGAGTTCGGAGACCGGTTCGAGATCACCAGGCATGCCGGTTCGGTCACGCTCAAGATCATGGAATGTAATGTCTGTCCGAGTAAGATCGGAGGAGCGCCATTCGAGACCTCGGTATGCCCGATTCCCGGAATCATCAGGGGTGCCATCGATGCCGTGAAGGGCACAAGCGGCGAGGGCTATGCAAAACTCAAGCCAGGGGAGGAGTGTGAGGTGATAGCAATGATCGATCCGGAGGAATCATGACCGAAGAATGGCGCAAGGAGAAGGTGGATTATGTTGTTTACAACGCGATATCGTATGCATTTGAGCGAGCGCTGAAGGAGACGCTTGGAGAGGGAGCAGCAATCATGCAGACCACGATTGTGCCGCTGGTTGGTGTCGATCTGATCACTGCTACTGAAAAAGAGTTTGGAATCAAGTTTAAACCAGGAAAACCCATGCCCGAGTTCATGGAGGATCTTGCAAAACTGCTTGTCGGGCTCGGTGTTGCTGACGAGATACACTGCATAACCGATGGAACAAAGGTCAGGTGCAGCGTAAAAAACTGTATCAACACACTCGCACTGAAGTACCTGTGTGAGAAAGGGATTGAATCATGTATTCTCTGCCCGCCCGGCTTTTACGCAGCCTCCGCAGCCAGAAAGGTTTTCGGAGACAAGTTCCAGATACGAATAACGAACACGACCGCGGAACTCGGCGACTGCGTGGTGACCTTTCAGTTAATAGAGTAGGTGAAACGAATGCCTGAAACCAAGAAAGAAAGACTGGACAAGATTCTCTCCCGATTCGGGGAAGTCGGACAGATCAGGGCAGTCGGCGTCGTCTCCAAGGAAGGATTGTTGATCACGTCGCGTATGCCTCCTGAGATGAACGAGCGGATCGTTGCTGCGCTCTGTTCCACGATCATGGCGAGCGCAGAGACCGCAAGCACCCAGATGGGGATCGGAGTGGTGAATGATATCCATGTAAAGACCGACCAGGGCACGATATTGCTCCAGCCAGCCGGTGAAAAGGCGGTCCTGATCGCACTGGCAGAAACTGGCGCGCAACTCGGACTGATCATGATGGAGATCGAAGTGCGGGCAAAACAGGTGCAGGAGATCCTTGAAGAGGTGTAGTATGGCGGCTATCACTCCAACTGGTGACAGCACCGGAGGCAAACTCCGCAGGACATACATTCCGGTGCTCGATGATATACTCGGTGGTGGCATGCCTGCCGGGACGTCACTGCTCTTTACGGCGATGCCGGGCGTCACATCAGAGGTTTTCGGATACCAGATCATTGCCGAGCGTATGCGGTGCGATAAAGAGATCGGCTTCATCTATACGAACACAAAAACGCCTGTCGAGATCGAACACGTCTTTCAGAAGTATGGCTGGGACTTGCGATCATTTCTTGACTCTAACCAGGGATTTTTTGTCGATTCCATATCCCCTATGATGGGGATGCCTGCAATCGGTAAGTATGTGATCGATGATTTTGCAGATAGCGAGGCAACGGTCAAAAACGCGATCTCTGATGTCGCGGGAGGGACTGCAGTGATCGAGAATATCGCAACGCTTCTCGATTCGATCGGCTTTGATCAGACACTTGGATTGATCGGGCGGTTGAACGAAGAAGCACGGAAAAACGACGTGAATATCGTCTATATGTTTACGAGATGGAATTACAAGAACATACTTCTCGAAAAACTGTCTGATATCGTCGATTGTGAGGTTAAACTCTTCAGCATCGAGGAGAAGGTGATATACAGGCAGGTCTTCGCAGTCACGAAGTCCAACTGGATAACGCCACGAACCAACAAGATATTCTTCGAGGTCCTTGAACCCGGCGGCGTTCGGGTCTTCGTCCCGAAACTGCTGGTGACAGGACCGTACAATGCAGGGAAGACTGCATTTACCCATGCGATCGCAGCGGATACTGTTTCTGTGGATCGGCAGTCTTATGAACTGTTTCCGACGACGGTGGGTCTCGATATCGGGCATCTCGATTATAACGGGTTCTCTGCTGACGTGTTTGGTACTCCGGGGCAGGAACGGTTCGATCTCCTGCTTGAACCGCTTGCAAGGGAGGCGATCGGCGCGTTCATCGTTATCGACTCGACAAAGCCGGACACGTTTGTGCGGGCAAAGGAAATGATCCGGATGTGCCACACAGAGGCGATACCAAAGGTGATCGTCGCTAACAAGCAAGATCTTTCAGATGCACTCTCTCCTGAGGCAATCAAAGAGAAGATGGCGCTCTGGGAGGACGTGCCGATCATACCAGTCTCGGTAGTGAACAAAGAGGGGCTGAACAAAGCTCTCGACACCCTGTTTAGTTTGATGTACAGCGTATGATTCCAAAAATAGGGTCCGGGATCAATGGGTTCGATGAACTGACCGGCGGACTGCCAGAGAACACGATGACGCTGGTCTATGGTCCGCCAAAGACCGGAAAGTCCATATTCTGCTACCAGTTCCTCGGTCAGGCTATGGATGACGACGATCTGTGCATGTATCTGATGACCGATTACAATCTGGCACAGCTCGAACAGCAGATGATGGCTTTTGACTGGTTCATCCACGATTATATCACAAATAAACGATTGTACGTGATCGACACCGCATCAGGCTCGATTGGTGCGATGCAGAAGGAAACAGAGAACATGTTGATCTCTTTTCCACAAAATCCGACTGATATTGCAAGCAAAGTCATCCAGCAGCTACAATGTGTCCATCAGCAGGCGCAGCGGTTCAGGTCGGTTCTGGACTCGGCGACCACGCTCTTTGCATTCAACTCGCCGATCCTGATCATCAGGGTGCTCAAGGCATACACCCTGCGAATCAAGATGGCTGGCGGCACCGGCATCATCACGTACACCGAGGGCTCGGCAGAACCGCAGATCGAGACGATGCTGAAAGCGACCGCAGACAACATCGTGTACCTTGGCGAGGACGAACTCGTCATCGAGGCGATGGCAGGACTCAAACGCACGAAAGCGAGTTACCAGATCACCGATAAAGGGCTCGTGGTGTGGTGACCGTAGGCATTCGCAGCCATTCATGTTCTCTGGTTTGGTTTCTTAAGTTTCAGGCAAAAAAGTTGCGGGAAAGATCAGGGATGTTGCGCGTCATTCGACTCCTGACAAATCCGCAGCGCTCCCTGTCACGTTTTTGATCTCAGACCCGCCCGGCGGCAGGAATCTGGCGATCTGGTCCGGCGGCGCAACGACCTTGATAGACCGCCCAAATACATCCGAATACATCCGGTAGATCTTCTTTGCAAGATCGTTCTGGTTGAACCGCCCGGGCGCAATCTCGATCACATATCCTGCGCGTTTCTTCACAGCGGACACAGGACCGCCAATAAGCTCCATCCCATCTGTTATTCCGATTGCGATGCCGATCGAGACGTTTTTGGCATAATTCCGCTTACCTCTGATGATGAATGCACCTTTTGCAACGAACTCTCCGTGCTCAGGCGTTTTTGAAACCTGATCAGGATGCACCCAGTAGCAATCTCCGGTATACTGCGATTCTTTCCAGATACTCGAATACGAGACCGCGAACTGCGCCGCCTCTGCGATCGTTTGCTCTGGCACCTGTCCTCCACCCTCTACTTTAATGATCGTTACTGGCGCGCCGGGTGCCTGAGTATGCACGAAAATATCCCTTTTTTCGAGGTATTTCTTGACAATCTCCTCATTGCTTGTCGCATCCCGCCCACCAACTACCAGAAAACCGTCTGATGACACAAACCATCTGAATCGGTGGTACCAGCGTGGTTTCGGACGCTTGAGTGCCAACGTTTTTACTTTCGACTCTCTTGCCGATTTTGCTTTTTTTGTCTCCTTTTCCATCAGTTCGCGGGTATGTTCGAGCGCACGCATAGCACCCGCCCGTTTTGAGCTTAGTTTCTTGGATTTATCGTAATAGACCTGTGCATTCTGCGGGACAGACTTTTCGATGTCGAGTATGACGTCTATCAGGTCCAGCTCCATCGTAATCGTCTTTTTGTGTGGGTGGGTCCGTTTTATCATCCGTGCAGTGGGGTGGTCTGCCTGCTTCACGATCTCTGTGATTTCACGCCACCCAAGTCCGTTTGCAAGCGCAGACCTGATCGCAGCAAGCGATTCATCAATCAACTGGTAGTGCGTATAAATCATCTCTGCTTTTGCCTCCAGATCGGATTTTTCTCTCTCAAATTTCAGAATTGCATTTTCCTGCTGGGATAATCGATGTTCAAGTGGACTTTTCTTTATTTTGGATATTTCTGATGGTTTCTTTTCCTGTCCTACCATCATGTCAAAGAACTCATCGAGTGCCTCATTAAATGTATCAAAATATCGTTTTTCATGATCCGTGTATCTGGAAATCTCAAACGGGAGAACATCGATCTTCTTTTCATCACGGTATACGATATGCGGCTTTGGATTCTGTATCTGCCCGAACACCTCCGTAATTCCCCTGTGCATCGCCAGGATCATCTCATCGGATAGATCATGACAATTGATGTTTTTATCGATTCCTGACACCGAACAGACCTCCTCAGCGATGGTGCCGCCCATATTCAGATTTGTTGCAAGCGTCTTCACAAGATTGATATCCGATTTTGAAAAGAGATCTGACAGTTCGCCGGATGTAATTTTAACCGGGTTCAACTGCATATCTGGTAATTTATATATCTCACCGCTCCTGATCCTGCGCCCACGAAATGTCACCGGACGCATCGGGAGAATGATTTTCTGCTCATCATTTGCCAGTATCGCGTTACCGGGCGGGAATAATTCGATAATAAGGGTGTTTGCATCTTCACCACGCATGGTCTTGATCTCGATGATTCTATCGAACTCATACTGCTCGATCGAGACGATCCTGCCGTGAGAAAGGTATTTCCGGAGCGTCATCGCAAACGTCGGCGGGAGCTTCGGACCTGGCTGTGGATGTGATGTCAGGTGCATGGATACGCCCGGATCGATCACGAGATCACATCTTCCCTCGCCAAACAGGTACAGATTCAACCGAATCTGCTCGGTCTCGTTATCCGATTTGTATATCTTCTCGATGCGCGCGCCTTCCAGATGTTGCAGCTCGGAGACCATTACCGCAACATCGATGCTTGTCATCTCGCGTTTCATATCAGGCACCCCTGCCAACCACAACTCATTCGCGGGTCACCGGACGTTGAGGCTGAAGTCCAGCCATCGCGCAGAATGTGTGATCATCCCCAGTGAAATCACGTCCACGCCGGTTTCTGCATATTCCACGAGGTTATCCACTGATATACCACCGGACGATTCGAGTATCACAGAATCTCGCAATTTTTTCTCGTCCAACACTGATATGGCCTCTGTAATCGACCCGGCATCCATGTTGTCGAACATAATCACGTCAGCGCCGAGTTCGGCAGCATGCACAGCGTCACCGGCATTTTCAACCTCGATTTCGATCTTTTTCATAAAACCCACGTCTTTTGCAACTTTGTATGCCCCGTCCATGCCGTAAATCCTGATATGATTGTCCTTGATCATGATGGCGTCGGTGAGGTTGAACCGGTGCGGATCACCGCCGCCGAGCATCACCGCCTTCTTCTCAAACCTCCTGAACCCTGGCGTCGTCTTTCTGGTGCAGGCAATCCGTGTGCCGGTGTGTTTCACCATGTCCACGCACGCACGGGTCAGCGTCGCTATTCCGCCCATCCTGCCAAGGATGTTTAAGGCTACACGCTCGTTTTGCAGGATTGCGCGTGAACTCCCTTCAAGGTCGATGATGATATCACGGCCCGCGATCTCATCACCATCAACACATTTGTGTGAAGATGAAATCCCACAATGACTGAAAATCCGGACCACTTCTTCGAGCCCTGCAAGTATTCCCCCTTCTTTTGCAATAATTCTCGCTCTGATTATTTCATCCGGGAGTGAACTATGAAAAACATCGAAATCTCCGGTATCCTCCCTTAAAAAAACCTCGATTTCGGATACAATCATTGAACTAAGCCCAGGTTATTTAGCTGCTCCCACACCATCAGCTTGGCAGTCTCGCAGTCTTTCTGGCTCTTTGCACCAGTGATCACCAATTTTCCAGAACGAAATATTAAAACAACAACCTTAGGATCCTTTATTCGATACACAAGTCCGGGAAACACCTCCGGCTCATATTCAACATTCTCGAATCCCAGACCGATCGCGATCGCGTCCAGATCAAGCTCAGTGCCGAGCGTTGCCCCTGCCACGATGTTCTGGACAATGTATGACTTGCTTGTGATGGTATATCCAAGACCTTCGAGATCCTTTGAAAGGATTTCTACTGCGGTATCCACATCCTTTATGCTTTTCGCGCCGGTGCAGTTCGCTTTACCGGATCCAAAGACCAAAAATGCGGTTTTCGGCGTTTTTATCCGGTACACAAGCCCCGGGAACTTGTCCTTGTCATATTCGGCGTTCTCGAGGTGCGAGGATATGTGCTTGAGGTCGAAGTTGTCAGAGAGTGCCATCGATGCCACGATGTTTTCTATCTTGATAGTGGGGTCGATCATGATTTGCACGTTGGGTTTATATACATTAAATATATCGGTTGCCTGAGAACTGTCATCTGCGATTTCATGAATCGATTTCACCGCCGGATCAATCAGAATACTCCGGACTCCCTGCCATGTTGCCCCGCAAAAGAAGAGTGCAGAGTACACCATAGCAGGCATACAGTTTTAAAAACCGCGGACCTAAGTAGTCGGTTATGAACGCTCTCGTCAGGTATCAGCGCATCTCCGCCGACCGCAAGCCAGCACGGTTCATGATCGCAAAGAACACCCCTGTCGATTTCGATAGGGATGCGGCGCTCAGTGATCTGTGGGAACTCCACGATGATGCAATGTGCAGATTCAACAGGTCAGATCGGTCTGACAGGTCGGATAAGTCGGACAATTCAAACATGTCAGAAAAACGGGATGAACCAGACGGGAAATCACTACTCGACCTGAAAATAGCGATCGCAGATCGTATACTTGAAAATTGTCATTTCTGCGACCGGAGATGCGGCGTAAATCGAAAAAAGGGAAAACCCGGGTATTGCCGGATCGGTGCGGTTTCAAGATACTCATCAGAGTTCCTACATTACGGCGAGGAGCCTGAACTCGTGCCGTCACACACGGTTTTCTTTTCGGGCTGCGTCTTTTCGTGTGTCTACTGCCAGAACTGGGAGATATCGACAAATCCGGATCTCGGAATGCCGATTCTTCCGGGAGACTTTGCAAGGATCGCCGCAGCAAAGCGCGGTCTTGGTGCCAGAAATCTGAATTTCGTGACTCCAACACCGCATCTCCACACCATACTGCACATCCTTGCAAAGATGCGGGTAAATACTCCGATCGTGTGGAATTCTAACATGTACCACTCCGAAGAAGCCGCGAAACTTTTATGCGGCGTTGTGGACGTCTATCTCGGGGATTTCAAATATGGGAACGATGAATGCGCAAAGAAATACTCAAATGCCGATCATTACTGGGATACAGTCACAAGAAACTTCCTGTGCGCTTACAATGACTCAGAAATCCTGCTGCGGCAGCTTGTGCTACCAGGACATGTCGAATGCTGCACCGCGCCGATCATCGAGTGGGTGCGTGAGCACATCCCGAAGGTCAGGTTCAACCTGATGTTCCAGTACCGACCGGAGTATCTGGCATACCGCTATCCGGAGATCAACAGACTGCTCACGCGAAGCGAGGAAACGCGGGCGCGGGAATTGTCGAGGGAGATGGGGCTGGAGATGGAGCGCGGGAGCCCGGGCTGAAATACCGATCATACAGAAAATCATGGTTCTGATGTTTTCTCCGGGAGTCTGTGACCGAAGTTGTCGATTAAAGCCCCGTGTCTGCCAGTTCCACGGTTTTTTTGGTCCCTGAACATACACGGGTTTATGACCGCACGCAAGTCGCCGGTGTACCCCCGCGTGGAAGATACATTTATACAACAAACTCTTTTGAATGATAATCATGAAATACATAACAGCAGTCATTGTTCCGGTGCTATCGCATACCCGCGCTCGGGATGCATTACCGAACATGACGACGATGACACAAAGGTGAATACCATGACCAATCTGACCGATAAAACAATACTGATGGTGGTTGCCCCGCTTAACTTCAGGGACGAGGAGCTGTTCGTTCCAAAGGAATTCTTCGAGAAAAAGGGAATAAATGTTGTAGTAGCCTGG
>DAOWIV010000029.1 GCA_030640725.1 Methanosarcinales archaeon
AGGGTTACGGCTTGCGCGCAAAGCTCTTCGGTCCGAAGCAGATTCCGGAGGAAGATGTCCTCAAGCTGAAGGACGAGATCTATCACTGCACGACGTGTGGTATCTGTTCCACGGTCTGCGAGGCATCCATCAATACCGTTGAGCTCTGGGAGTCGTTCCGCAGGAATGCTGTTATGCACAAGCGCGGACCGTATGGCAAGCAGACCGGTTTTGTGGATCTTTTAGCAGCCCACAACGTCTTCGCGGCTGACCAGGAGGATCGGCTCTGCTGGGTTCCTGAGGATATCGAGATCAAGGACAAGGCAGATGTTGCATACTTCACCGGATGTACCGCGGCGTTTCGGATGCAGCGGGTCGGTGTTGCAACGACAAGGGTTCTGCAGGCACTGGACATCCCGTTCACGATGCTCGGACCCGAGGAATGGTGCTGTGTCTCGGTTCTGATCAGAACGGGGCAGCTTGAGCTTGCAGAGGAGTTCGTGAACCACAACATCGATGCGATGGTCAAGAAGGGTGTGAAGACTGTGATCTATGCATGCGCGGGATGCCACAGGACCAGCAAGATCGACTGGCCCAAGTTCTATGAGGGCGGAGAGCTCCCGTTCGAGACCATTGCAATCAGTGAGTACATGGACAGATTGCTGAATGATGGAACTCTCAGTGAGAGCGACTTCGACTGGAAGAACCCGCTGAAGAAGCGAGTAACATTCCACGATTCCTGCCATACAGGAAGGCATTGTGGAGTCTACGATGCGCCAAGAAGGATCTACGATATGGTTCCTGGCGCGGACTTCGTCGAGATGGCAAGAACGCGGGAACTGCAGCGGTGCTGCGGCGCGGGCGGTGGAATCAAGGCAGGCGTCTCTGATCTTGCGCTTAAGATGGCACAGAAGCGTGTTATGGATGCCGAACTCGTGAATGCTGACATCATAACATGCACCTGTCCGTTCTGCAGGCGGAACATTATGGACGGCATCAACGCGATGGACACGAATATCATCTTCAAGGATCAGCAGGAGATTCTGGCAGAAGCGATGGGACTCGATCTCACGCTGCCTGACAATCCGTACATAGCCAAACAGATGTAAGATTGTGCAGATATAATGGTTGATTTATTCAACCATTTCTATTTTTATTTTTGTTGAGAAATAGACTTAAATGTTATGAAATAGTTTATAACAACGAGGTGTCGCCTATGGTAAAGTTTCAATTCCTAATACCGGTTGACGGTTCTGATTATTCCGAAGTAGCTATTAAGCACGCCATACGGATGGCGGAGATGTACAACGCAGAGATTTCACCGATCTACGTGGTGGATAACAGGGTATACAGGGACGAGGAAAGTATCAAGGAGCAGACAGCGATCGGGCAGTCTCTGGTGGACGCTGCGCGGGATCAATGTAATGACCACGGAATCGGGGTTCTCGAGGCAAAGGTCATGACCGGATCGCCATACAACGAGATTGTGAGGGCGCAGAAAGATATCGATGTCAGTCTGATCATTCTTGGTGCTTGTGGCGCGGATCGCACCGAAGGTGAAACGATCGGTAGCACCGCAGAGCGAGTACTTCGCGGTGCCCGGTGTCATGTGCTGCTGGTTCGTGACCGGCTTGAAAACGACGATTTTTACAAAAACATCCTGATCCCATCGGATGGTTCGATTGATGCCGAATATGCTGCGACATTCGCTGCGAGTATCGCACACCGGCACCATGCCAATCTAACGGTCTGTTCGATGATACCCACAGGCAGCAAGAAGGCTATGGCAGAGGCTGAGCAGATCACCGGTGATGTGGTATCGCTTTGCAAGGCAAAAGGAGTTAAAACAGATTCACTGATATGGGAAGGAAAACCTGCAGTTGAGATATTAAAGGCGATCGATACCGCAAAGACTGATCTTGCTGTGATTGGATATACCGGGAAAGGGAAAGTCTCCAGATGGATACTCGGAAGCGTATCTGAGAGGGTTGCGCGAACCGCGCCGTGTTCGGTATTCGTGGTGAAGAGCATCCGTGCTGAGCGAGTATACAGTGTATCGAGATGAGGAGGCAAATACAATGGCAAAATTCCAATATCTGGTGCTGGTTGATGGTTCAGCCCAGTCAGACGCTGCGGTCACACATGCCGTGCGGTTCACTGAGATATACGGCGCGGAACTGACCGCCATCCATGTAGTGGACTCAAACATATACAAGGAAACAGAGATCATCGAAAAGATGCAAGCCGCCGGAGAATCCTACCTCGATGGGGTAAAGGATCTGGCAGCAGAACACGGAGTGACCGTGAAGTCAGCAAAGGTGCTGGTTGGATACCCATTTGACGCGATCCTTGATACGGCAATCGAGATCGATGCCAGCGTGATCTTCATGGGTGCGACCGGAGCAGACCACTCAAAACGCATCGGGCAGATCGCAAGCCGCGTGCTCCGGGGCGCTGATTGTCATCTCATGCTGGTGCGCGGCGGTCCGACGGCTGGCGACTACAAGAACATACTGATCCCGACCGACGGCTCAAAGGATGCCGAGTATGCAGCGCAGTCAGGCGTGAGCACGGCAAGACGGGTCGGCGCAAAGATCTCTGCATGTAACATCGTTGATCTCGGTCACATCACTGACACACGCGTGGTCACAGCTGGCGGCGTTGGTGCTGGCAGACGTTACGGCGATGTGATAAAACTTCCGGCATCTGCCGTGAAGAAGATGCGCCAGCGTCTGCTCGACGATTCGGCAAAGATCGCTGACCGGGTCAAAAGAATCGCTGAATCAAAAAGCGTCGATGCGGAAATCATCGTGCGCGATGGCAAGCCCGCACCGGAGATTCTGAAGATCATACGGGAGAAAGGAGTCGATCTCGTAGTGATGGGGTACTCAGGAAAGGGCATAGTTTCAAAGTTATTGATCGGAAGCGTCGCTGAGAAGGTCGCAACCACTGCTCCATGCTCGGTCATCATCGTTCGTAGTGCCAGAATGGAACGTGTGGTTCCTGTGCAACAATAAGCCCCGGACCAGTTCCCGGGCTTATGGGTGGGGGTTAATACTTTATCATGGAATCGGACGGCGTTTCAAAGCTCATCGAACACAGATGGACGATTGCAGTCGTAGCTGGAGTTCTACTTCTTATTTTAGCGATCATCTACATCGCACTGCCGCTCCTCGACGGAATCGTCCTTGGCGTGGTCTTTGCTTATGTCGGAAGACCGATCAACAATAAATTATTGAAATATACGAAATTGGCGCCGTTTGCCACAACAGTATTCATCATCACGCCGATCATACTCATACTCGGCATCGGGGCGATTGAAATCGTAAATCAAGGTATCTGGGCGATCGGACATCATGCAGAGATCACAGAATCGCTCACAACTACGATCGCGAGCCTGGACATCCCCGAATTCATATATACGGATGTTTCGATAACGGTGGAGAACCTTGCGTCCACCGCCATCGGCATCGCAGGGCAGATTCCAGCGTTTGATTATGCAAAGAGCATCACGATTCTTGTCATCAATTTCATAATCTCGATATTTGTCTGCTTCTTCCTTGTGAAGGATGGAGCCAGATTGACTGGACTCGTCAAGAACCTGCTTCCGAGATCGGGTCTTCCGATCGTCGATGCATTCTCAGAACATGCCGACCGGATACTGGCTGGAATATTCATCGGCAATCTGTATGTTGCGATCATTGCCAGCATGACATCGCTCTTCGTATTCTACTTCTTCGGGGTCAGCCACATCACCGCGATGGCATCGCTCGTCTTTCTCGCCTCGTTGATCCCGATATTCGCGGGATGGATGATTCTTGCCCCGATTGCGATCAGCAGATATTTTGAGTACGGGCTTGAGAACGCGATTCTATTCTACGTCGTAGCCTCGATCATCATCTACGGTCCGACCGAGGTCATTCTCCGCCCCTACATCGTCGGCATAAGGTCGTACACCCACCCGCTCTTGATGATGGTGATGTTCATCGGCGGCGCACTCGTCGCGGGCATCGCGGGCTTCTTCCTTGCACCGATGGCGATGGGCATCTTGATTGCGGTGTACCGGACGTACGATGATCTGATGGAAGGACGAATCGAGGTGGCAGTTCCCGATCTGCTGGATAAGCAGCGTTAGCCAGGGGGGATGGCGCCGGGGTTTATTGGTCCGATGCAAAGCAACGTCCGGGGGATTTTTTGGCGGCAAAGTCCATCGAATCCACTGAGGAGTTCACAACACTAATAGATTTGATAGAACCCTTTTCCATACAACTATATACTTTCAAGTAAACTACTACATAGTATATGAATTTCATAGGTCGAAAGAAAGAATTGGAGAGCCGCTCAGAGCGATTTAAAAGCGATAGAGCCGAATTCCTGATCATCTATGGCAGACGGAGGATCGGAAAGACCGAACTTATAACCCGCCTTTCCCACGGCTGATCGCTAATTTTTGATGGCACTGTAGTAGAAAATCAGTTGCAGCAGACTGCTTCTTGCCCACTTCCACCCCCTATCG
>DAOWIV010000221.1 GCA_030640725.1 Methanosarcinales archaeon
ACTGTGTGTATGCCGCATGTGCGCACGCAGAGACTGCCGAATGGGGCGTCCTTAAACGTGATCGATCTTGAGCACTTTGCGCACAAGTTCACGTTCCCGCCGCCCGGAAAGACGTCAGGCGAGATCCATGACCGGCTCTGTCAGGGAAATGATGATCCTGTGGTGACCCTCGGATACGGTCCTGATTTCGCTGTGATCAGGTCGCGTGGCGTTCTCATGAACATCCCGCAGATGGTGCGGACCCTGCATGATGAACTCGAAGGCGCTGGCGTAAACGGCGGCGGGCATCTCGTTGTCGGGAGCAGCAAGTTCGTGGAGGGGATGCGGACAGAGGTGCTGCAGCGGCTTGCTGAGATGATCGGGGGGCTCGAGGTTGCTTGAGCTTTCGGGATCGTTCTGGAAGGGCGCTGGAGGCTCGCGATCTGGAATGCCGGTCAGGCGGTGACATGCTCCCCGATCACGAGGTACTCTGAAAAAGCTTGTGATACCGGAACTGGTGCATCATCTTCGATCAATCCTTTCACATGCAGTACGATTGCTTCATACATATTTTGCTCAACTTCTTCGCGTGTGCTGCCAGTTGCCACACAACCGGGCAGGTCTGGCGAATATGATGAGTAGTTCCCGTCTGCTTTTTCGATAACAACTAAAAACCTGTACGTAATTATCTCCTTTCAGTTAGTTTCGCCTGTTTTAATATGCTGCCTAAGGTTCCGGGAGCCAAATCGTGGCTGGAGGCTCGCAAAGCATCACCCGATAAACATCGGGTAGCGGGTGTCGCCGCAGCCACATTCACAGGGCGAGCATTTCAACCACCACACTCACTAATGATACGCGTGTCTGCGATGCCGAATATGATAAATGATGACAACTCCGGATATGGTATGCACCTGATAGATGACTCCACATCCATCGCGCAGGAATTAGACCTCCGATACCGTCAGGATCGTGCGGCTTGGGGCAACCCACAGCCACACCCCTGAGCCGCTTCGGGTCGCGCACCTGATCGCAACCGGTAGGGCGTCGCGGGGGTAGGCGTGAAGCACGTGTGCTGAAATAAACCTGACCCGATCGGCTGATCAAAAACCTCTCCGATAGGTATAATTAGATTGAACCGTTACTGTAAAACGAAATATGTTAAGGTGATAATAAATGTACGAAATTCCACGCACAGGACTGATACTTGCACTCTTCGGAACGATGGCGATCGCCGCCGCAAGCACAATCCCTGGATTGGGCTTGAGTTCAGCCTCGATTCTCGTGATATGGCTGGTTACACTGGTGCTGTTAGCATCTGCCGGATTTATCGCACGAGACCGCGCCCCGGCGGGGGGACTGGAACCCGAGCAGATATCAGAACGCACAAACGAATTGATTGCCGAAAACGACGAATTAAAAGAGTCGTTTGGTGAGAAAAACGAGTTTTTCACCAGAACCGTGGAGGAACTGCGCATCCCGCTGACATCGATCGACGGTCATGTAGAGTTGTTAAGGGATCGGCATCTCGGTAAGATAACAAAGGAACAAAAAGAGAGTCTGGATGCCATAGATCAGGAGATCAACCACATCACACGGATGATTATTGATATCATCGAATTTAACAACCTTATGACAAAAAACATGCCATTAAAAGAGGAGCAAGTTTCATTTGACAGCATTATAAACGAGGTGACTGAGTATATGCAGCCAACGATCGATATCAAGGGAATCAGGCTCCATAAAACGATATCACCGGATCTTCCGACGGTTCGTGGCGATCAGCAGCGGCTGACCCACGCATTTGCGAATGTCATCGGCAATGCGATCAAATGCACGCTGGAAAATGACATCACCATAACCGCAGACGCCGAGAATGGCGAATTGATGATATCAATCGCAGATAGCGGCACCGGGATCCCGGAAGGTGCGCTCGATAAGGTGTTTGATCCGTTCTACAAGGTGGACGCCACATCAAAAGGAACCGGTCTCGGGCTGCCCACAGCAAAGAAGATCATCGAAATGCATGGCGGAAGAATCTGGGCAGAGCGCAGGGGGGAAAAGAATGGAAGCATTTTCCGGTTCGCAATTCCCACCTCGTAAGTCAGTTTGGCAGCTTCCACGAACCCAAAGACCCAAAGACCCACAAACCCCTGCGCGGGAGATTGCCACGGCAACAAGAAGCCATAGCGCCATAGCAAAAGTAAAAGTCGAAGAAAACAGATGAATCGACATGAACCTCATTGATGTCTTTCTGGTGAGCATGAGCCCGCTTGGAGCAGGGGTCGGTGTCCCGATGGGGATCGCCTGCGGCATCGACCCTGCAGCAGTGATCGTCGTGTCCTCTATCGGGAATTTGCTGCCGATATTTCTTTTCTACCGGATTATCGATGTAATCAAGAGGTTTAAACGTATCTCGTGGTATCTTAACAGAGCACACGAAAAGACCGAGGGATATACCACAAAATATGGTAGCATCGGAATCGTTCTGGCAACACCGACATTTGGTGGATACTTCACTGGAATCGGCGCTGCTCTGATCGACATATCACTGCACAGGACCCTGCCCGCGCTTTTTGTGGGGCTGCTGCTTCAGGGCGCCATATTCACATGGCTAACTTACCTTGGCATCGATGCATGGGAATGTTTCAAGGGATATCTCCGGATTTGAGGATCCGGGTAGTGGACCCGTGCATCGTGCCGTCAATGTCTGCCCCCATAACTATGTAAGCAGCGCCGATAGGCACCGGGAAGCAGTCGATACCGTTGCCACCCGAATAAAAACGATTTTTTCACAAAAAATCGAGTAAAAACTGCCCTTCGGGTGGGGGCTGGCGATACACTTTTGGCTCTTTGATATCTCGAGTGGTAGCGACCAAAATTTCCTGATTTTGATGGATTCTGTGGTTTTAAAAAGATGCCGAAAGAAGGGGCATTTCATTCTTTGCGTCCTTGCACCTTCGCGTCTTTGCGTTCCTCTGATATAACGCAAGGTCGCAAAGACGCACGAGATGCCCAGCAACGCGAATTGTCAGAGAACCATACTTTTTCGTAAATGAAAATGCTGCGTAGAATGACTGGATGTTACAGTGTATATGCCATAAAAAAGTCCTCTGGCACGCCTAAAGACCTTTTACCATGTACGCACCCTCTCGCACATACCCATGCTTCCGATAGTACTCACGCACGCCGATGCCACTTGTAACCGCTATTTTTTCAAATCCGTGTGCTGACGCGGTCTCTTCTGCCGCATCAAGTAGTTTCTTCCCGTAACCACGGTGCTGCCACTGGTGCTCGCCGGGACCAGTGCCTATACCCACCATACTGCCGTACACCACCAGTTCGCGCACGAGAGCAGCGCCCGCAAGCTCAGCCCGGTGCGGGGAATGTGGGAATCGCAGCCGCAGAAACCCGATCAGGACGCCATTTGCCACGTCTTCAAACGATATGAAGTACTCGGTGCCACCACATGCTCCGTAGGTCTCGACAAGCAGTTCGATCGTCCCTGATTCCGGCACTGGCTTTATGCCGCGAAGCGTTGCATGACCGACCTCGTGGCACCGAATGCACCTGCAAAACCCCCCTTTCTGCCACAGCCGCTCCTCTGCAAGCTGGCGGATGTTGCCCTTCGTAACGCCGGCTATAACCTGCTGCGCAGGGATGTCTCGCTGAATCCGCTGCAACCGCACCCATTTTGGGAGCAGGCGTTTGATCCCTGCAAGCAGCTCCACTGCCGCGTCGTTCTCAAGCGACCTGTAGCTGCCGTCCTTCCACCACTGGTGCAGCACAGTCCCCTCGGTCACGAGCGTCGGATATATCTTCAGATGATCCGGGCAGAATGCAGGATCGCCAAAGATCGTCTCAAACATCCGGAGATCATCATCGATATCCGATCCGGGCAGCCCGATCATCACATGGAACCCAACCTTGATCCCGCTGTCCCGAAGCCGCTTGTTGGCATCGATTGCGTCCTGTACGGTATGCCCGCGGTTGATCAGCTTCAACACCGAATCATAAACGCTCTGAACGCCGATTTCCACCTTTGTTGCACCCATCTCGAGCAGACGGTCGATTTCATCAGTCGCCAGGGCGTCAGGTCTGGTTTCAAAGGTGATTCCGATGTTCCTGACCTGTGCAGTCTCGTTTGTGGCTATGACTGATTTCAGATCCTGATCATCCGTGTCCTGACCGCCATGTCCTGCAAAATCGTTCATAGCCGCAAGACACCTCCTGACGAACCACTGCTGGTAATCCGGCGGTCGGGCTGTAAACGTCCCACCCATCACGATCAGTTCAGCCTTATCGACCGGATGCCCGATCTGGTGCAGCTGCCGCAGGCGGTTTTCCACCTGGGCGTAAGGATCATAGCCACACGAGATCGCACGCATGGTTGCAGGCTCTCTGCCCATGTAGCTCTGCGGCGTGTTGAAAACAGATGTAGGACCGCCCGGGCACGGAATACATGCGCCATGCGGGCATGGGTATGGCGAGGTCATCACCGCAACCACTGCAACGCCTGAAACCGTGCGAACCGGCTTTCGCTGGAGTATTGGGACCGCGAGCGCCCGCTCGTCTGCCGAACAGACTGCAAGGACGTCAGCGTTCTTTGGCAGGCTTGAGAGCTTGTATCTGGCACTGACCTGCTTCTTTGCGGTATTAAGCTCCTTTTCGGTTGTTATTTCATGATGCAGGATCTGGTCAAGGATCTCACGACAGGCGGATTCAAATAGCCGGGGGATATCATTCATCGGAAACCGGGGGTTGTTGTCACCCGCCCATGGTGCAACCTGCAACCTGTATTTCACTGGCACGATCCCGGCATCATGCTGCCAGCACCGACCCGGCAGCCTCGATCCCGGCTCCGAAATCGGAGACGACCCCGTGCCTGTGAAGAACCGATTCAAGCATCTGGATCGTGATCAGGATGTCCTTTGGTCCGAAGTTGCCCATGCTCCCGATCCTGAAGATGTTGCCCTTGAGATGCGCCTGCCCGCCAGCGATCAGTATCTTGTGGGCAAGCATCTCCTTCTTCATTTGATCGAATGCGATGCCCGGCGGCACCTTCATCGCTGTGACGGTGTCTGAGTACCCGCTCAGTTCATCGGGCTCTGGGAACATCTCAATTCCCATCGCACCGGCTGCTGCGCGAACCGCTGCCGCGCCTGCAGCATGCCTCTGCATCCGTGCGGGTAGTCCCTCCTCGTGTGCGATGCGGAGCGCCTCCTGCACCGCATAGAAGAGCGGAATCGATGGCGTGTACGGTGTCTGACCCTTGTCAGCACTCTTCTTGTGCGCCTTGAGGTCCAGATAGTACGGGAATGTATGCACATCCTCCATCTTCTCAAACGCGCGCTTGCTCACCGAGACTGCGGCAAACCCGGGCGGCGCACCGATGCACTTCTGCGAGCCAAGAATTGCTATGTCCACGCCCCATTCGTCCACAAGAACCTCGGATCCACCGATCGAGGTGATTCCGTCCATGATGAAGAGTGCATCGTGCTTTCGTGCCAGTTTCCCGACCTCCTTTGCAGGATTAAGCATCCCGACCGAGGTCTCGTTATGCACCATCGCGACCGCGTCTGCGCCCTCTTCGAGTGCGGCTGCCACGCGGTCCAGATCGATCGGATATCCCCATTCGGACTCGATCGGGACCGCGTTTCCATATAACCTGCCAATATCGCGGAACCGCTCGCCAAACTTGCCGTTCACGGGTGTAACGACTGTTTCGTCCCGATTAATCAGGTTTCCGACCGCAGCTTCCATCCCGCTGGTGCCTGAGCCGCTCAGGAGCAGGATGTCATTCTTTGTCTGGAACATGTCTGCAAAGAGCGCTCTGCACTCGCCAAACAGGTCTGCAAACTCCTCGCCGCGGTGGTTGATGACCGGTTTTGCCATCGCACGCAGGATGCGTGGCACGACCGGGACCGGACCTGGGATCATGATCAGTGTGTCTTCTATGTTCATGGGAACCGTAACCTCGTGTCGTTCTCGTGTTATGGGGGTTAGTGGGGATACCCAAAAAGTTATCGGATGCCTACACCGCGGCTATAACGATCAGATCATGCAGAAAATTGAACAACCCCAGAAAAACTGATGAGAATGCGGTGTACGCCCAGAACGGGGTTATCTCACGTTTGCGCATGTAATAATAGCCGGTGGCAAGTGTCGCCCATACCATGCCGAAGAACAGAACCGCGCCATAATCGCCAATCGCAACGAAAAAACGAAGCAACGGATTACATTCATAGAATAAACCGGTTTGCAGGTGGTAAATAGTTAAAGCGTACGTCATAGCGCTGAACATGAAACCGAGCAGGAACACAATATCCAGAAACTGAAACTTCACTTTCATGTTTCTCTGCGCGGTACGACCACACCGACACCGCCTGAGCCGGCGAGGGATTGCGCCCTCCACAAGGATATTGTCACCATGTCTGCTGAAGATTGTTTCATTGTACGCCTCTCGCACCGCTACCCGGGATCTCTCAGAGATCTCCCGGATATCTCGCTGGTATGTATGTGCTTTTCCGCTGTTGTTTCAGATGATATATAAACTTTTTGCCAGTAAACACTCAGCTAAAATAACAAATCAACAGCGAGAATGGTTAGCCGCCCGGGCAAAAACGGCATCAGTAGGTGTAATCAGGGTTCGGTACGGTCGTCATCAACACGAGCTTCATCAGCCACTGGCAGGTCATCACCGTCGTCACCATCATCCCCGGTGCTTCCGGCAGCCTCATCGGATAACTCCTTAATCGACCTTGCCATCTCAGCCAGTTCCTCGTTTCCGGGATCGCGCTCACCAACTTTTACGATCATCTCGGATGCTTCCACATATCTCCGTTTTCCCAGCAGAATCCTTGCGAGATGGATACATGCGCTCACATTATCCGGCTGGATGCGGAGAATCTCGTTATACTCGTATTCTGCTTTTTCATCGTTTGTTTCGTACAGCAACCGTGCAAGATTCTCTCTTACAAGCATGTAGTTCGGATCGAGCCGTATCGCCA
>DAOWIV010000184.1 GCA_030640725.1 Methanosarcinales archaeon
GAGTAGATCTTGTTGATCGGAAGAACTCGTTTTCCTTCCTTGTTATGGAAATAGACGGTGTTCTCCTTCCGTTTCAGAATCCCGTCCTGCAGGATGTAGTAGTCTGATCTCAAGCCGGCATTTCTCCTTCTTGTATACTCGGGTCTCCCGACACTTACATTTATTGGCGACCGGCAGTGGATAACTGTTACTCTTGCACCCTTACACCCTTGCACCCTATTACCCTACGTCATTCGTGCATCCCGATGTTATCGCAAAACCCCGCGAAGGTTTTATGTACTGAACGGTCGTATATTATGTTGAACGGTGGTTCGATTGATTGAACTATTCAACAAGTATGTGCAGTGGAAGATCCTGTCGTATTTCCTTGCAAACCCATGTACGTCCGTCCATGTAAAAGAATTGGCACGACGGCGGAATGTAAGTCCTGGAAGTGTCGGCAGTGCCGTAAAATTGCTTCATTCCGAAGGAGTTCTGACAAAAGAGGAAAAGGGTCTTGCCCATCTCTATAAACTGAACACTGATCACTGCGTCGTACTTCCACTGAAAAAAGCGTATGGAATCGCTTTAATCACTGAAATGATCCCTGAAAGAAAATTTCTTGAAATTGATCCGGATATTATATCGCTTGCCCTCTTCGGAAGTTATGCCGATGGCAGTTTTGACGAGAAAAGCGATGTTGACTTTTTGGTGGTAACTCCCGGCAGAAGAGATCGACTCATCGACGTGGCAGAAGAACTGGAGAATGAACTTGGGAAAGAGGTGAGCCTGTCTGTGTTTGGACTATCCCAGTGGAAATCCATGGCGGAACGAAAAGACGCATTTTACAGCAGTATTATGAGAAATCACATACGGCTCTACGGAGGTGAGCTGTTATGAAACTCGATGACTGCTTTCGGAGAGGGCTCTTAAAGAGGATAACTCCTGATATGGAAAATGCACGCAGATCCATAGAACTCTCCATGAGTAACATCGAAGATGCGGAGGAGAACCTGCGCATACACCGATACCGGGTGGTAATCGTTTCGAGTTACACTGCCATGTTTCACGCCGCCCGAGCACTGCTGTTTAAGGACGGAATCAAAGAGCGCAGCCACGAATGTGTTCCAAAATATCTCAAAGAAAAATATAAAGATATGGGTATGTACGCGAACGTGCTGGATACCTACCGGCGGTTTAGACATAGTGCGATCTACGGATTGGACGTTGTTTTAGATGAAGACGAGGCGCGAACGGCTCTAAATTCAGCAAAAGAATTCTTGAATATAGTGGAAAGCATAATATAATTGACATATTGAATTGGCAGAAGCATTGACCACTCATAACCACTCACCCCGTATCAATCTCTCAAAACCTCGTCACAGAAGCAGAATTCGATGTATGCGCACTTCGCACAGATCCGTTTTCGCAACGGGTGCGGCATACTCCCTCTCACGATTCTTTCGATCTCTTTGATCTCGTTTTGCAAAATCACCTCGTCTTCCGGCGTCAGTGTGACCTGCACAGTCTCCCGGATCAGCGGATAGTTGATCACGCCTTCAGCAGAAACGCCCCTCTGCTTCAGGTAATAAATGTAGAAGAGCAACTGCGCCCTGTGTGCATCCTCCATCTTCTTTGTCTTCTTCACCTCGTGAAGTTCGATTTTGGATCCACGCCGCACAAAATCTATGCTTATCGTGTTATCGATCGTGACATCCTTACCATCCCGCTTATAACGATCTTCGTGCAGTTGTTTACCTATCTCTACATTCTCGTGACCCGCCTCAAGCGTGATGTTGTGCGAGAAGAGCCAGAGCTTGGTGTGGCAGATGTGATAGTAGTCGATCTTGACGCCTGTTATGCGCACGGCTCCGGACTGTATCCCCGCGTATATGTTCTCTGGTCCGGATTCGAGTTCGGATCCCGGTTCGATTTTCATCTTGTCCGGTTGGGTCTCTGTTTCAGTCATGCACAGTCACCATCGCGGATCTACAATCTCTACGCACCCAAACCCCATCGCGTTCTTCTCGCCGATCCCTGCCTCATAAGCAAACTCAAGCAACTCCGGGCTTCCCTGCACCTCAAACTCCATGAGCGAACATCTGCGATAGGTATTTGCGATCTTTATCCGCTTTGGTTTCACATTTCTGGTGTCAGTGATCTCGAAATGGTCGTGGCTGACATCGTGCCCGTGATATTCCCTGTAACGTGCGACAAGATTCGCATGAAGGTTCTCATAGACTCTGCCATCCGGCGGGTCGAGACCGACATCACGGAGATCGCCGCCCCGCAGCCGCCGCGTCTTTATGTCGATCGGGGAGATCGCCTTCCACTTGCAGACCGCGTCGATCGTCTCTTTTGGGAGGATC
>DAOWIV010000199.1 GCA_030640725.1 Methanosarcinales archaeon
CCTCACCGGGCATTTCTTCCAGCCTTGATGATATTTCCCGCATGGCTTCGGCCCACCTGCTGGTACTGTCAGCCATCAGTGATACATCGAATCCCATGTCCCTGTAATATTCGGCAATAGTCATGCCGGTATATACACTGGATTCCCTGGCTGCCACAGGCATATTACTGGTGTTGGCGATAAGCACGGTCCGCTCCATCAGGGGACGGCCGGTCTTTGGGTCTTCCAGTTCAGGGAACTCGGTGAGCACATCAGCCATCTCGTTACCCCTTTCACCACAGCCGATATAGACCACGATCTCGGTATCGCTCCATTTTGCAAGCTGCTGCTGTGTTACGGTCTTTCCACTCCCGAAAGGTCCTGGAATCGCCGCAGTACCACCTTTTGCAACCGGGAAGAGTCCGTCGAGGATCCGTTGTCCGGTGATCAGTGGCACATCAGGCATCAGTTTCTTGCTAACTGGTCTTGGCGCACGGACGGGCCACTTCTGCATCAGTGTGAGTTCGGTTCCATCTGTAAGCCTGCATACGCACTTAGTCACTGTAAACGATCCTTTTTCGATCTTGTCAACGACGCCTGACACATTCGGTGGAACCATGATCCTGTGCTCGATATTATGAGTCTCCTGAACCGTTCCGATGATGTCCCCGCCTTTCACGCTAGTGCCTTCTGTAACAACCGGCACAAAGTCCCACTTCTTCTCCCGGTCCAGCCCCGTAGCAGTAACACCGCGCTCGATGAAATCGCTATCCATCTTATCCATGAGCACCGGAAGCGGGCGCTGGATACCGTCGTAGATGCTCTCAAGGAGCCCTGGTCCCAGTTCGACTGAGAGTGGCATATTCGTATTCTCAACAGGTTCTCCCGGCGCGATGCCTGACGTATCCTCATACACCTGAATGGTCGATTTGTCGCCCTCGATACCGATTACCTCGCCCATGAGTCCTTCGTTACCGATCTTGACAACATCATACATCTTTGTGGGCACATCGATGACCGTCACGACCGGTCCTGCCACCCGATATATCGTTCCTTTTATTTCCAAAGATCAACACCTACCGCTTTCTTGATTTTTTCTCTTAACTGAGTCGTCTCGCCGCCCCCGACCAGAACCACCGTCGGCTCGATCGATTCATCGAGCTCTGACTGCAGCGCCTCCGGAAGAAGCGAGACATCATCGTTATGCATGATCAGTATTCCGATATCGGGGTCTTCGAGTGCCTGATGCACCATCGAAGTTATAGTTCCCTCATCGACTTCATGCGTCTTTCTTATACCTGCAAGCCTGAATCCAAACGTAAAATCACCGCGTCCGATTACTGCGAGTTCCATTACATCACCAATTATTGATATATTCTAACGTTCTAATAGGATAATTATAATCAAACCGTCTATACAAATAGAATTCGCCTCTTGCTATTGGTTTTGTGTATTTTCTGGTTCACGGTCTCAAATATGTCGGTAAAGTACTTAAACATTGTTTTGGCGGGGGGTTGGCATGGATGTGCCCACGGATTTTGGCTCAGGGGTTCAGGTATCCTTCACACCGCCACAAACCCGAGCTTTTTCAGGTAGTGTCCTACTATACAATAGTTTAGCATAGCATGCATTATAATCGAACATGGGAACAATTGGATTGATGAAATCAGTGTAATCCGCGTTGATATGTATATACTGTGTCTAAAAACCCTTATTCGACACATATTTGCACATACTACAAAGCACAGCCGTTGGCATGAACACGGATCAAGGTTTTTTTTGCATAACCCAGGGATTTGTCTAAAGACCCCTCGCGACATCGATATTAGCATAAAGGGGATAGAACCTGAGGTTTTCTTTAAATTTATGAGGAGTTGCTGCTTGAGATTCCAAAACGCATAGCTCTGGTTAATCGGAGTAAGGGCAATCTATTTAACAGATTGGTAGGAAAAGAAGGGATGAAATTGTATGGCTGATTTAAGAGAAAATGTTGATGTGGAGATGGAAAATATCTCTTCTGTTCTCTCCCCGGGGTTAGAAAAGATTAAAGATAAGTCCAACGAAAACGCAGCCCCTCTGCGGGGGTAGCCAAGCCAGGTCAACGGCGCAGGACTTAAGATCCTGTTGTGAAGACATTCGAGGGTTCAAATCCCTCCCCCCGCATTTTTCCCGCTATTCCTTACCGTTTCACAGCCGTCACCCAAAACGCTCCCGAATTACGCTTTCTCGCAGGACTTCATACCCGAGATCCTCAATCACGGCGCTGATGCGGTTTCGCTGGGCAGCATTCATCGACTTCCGGTCAAAGTACGCAAAATCCGCGCCGGATTTCTCAAGCGCTTCAAGGATCAGTCCGTCATCGAGGCTGTCCAGTTGATATTTGGGGAAGTTGTGCCCGAATGTGATCTCGGTCTCAAAGATCAGTTTTGTCTGCCTTGGCGCATAATGCCCCCCGCCAAAGCCGACTGCAACCGGGGCGGCGGACTCAGGCTCACGCGGACCTGTACCCCCACCCACACCCACACCCATGCTCACACCCATGTTCATACATATATCCAGAATCGCGCTGGCAACGATCCTGCCTGCATCCCGGTCAACCCATTCTGCCTCACCGCTGCCGATCTCGACATATATCGATGGCACAAAGAGTGCGGTCGGTCCGTGGTGTGTCGATTCCATAGAGACCTCATAATCAGTACCGGTTGCAAGATCGCGCACCGATTTGAGGAACGATTTTAGTGCCTGCGGCGCTGCCGGGGCGAGTTCACGGGGATTTCCGCCAAATTTAGCGTCCCCGACGTTTCCTGTAAAATGGGCGGAGAACAACCGTTGTCCATTGTCGCTTTTGTGTTTTGATGCAAAGATGATCGTGTCTGTCGGAAGTCCCCGTCTCTCAAGTTCCGAATCGATGTGATCGCAGAAGATATGGAGTTTCTCGACCGTAACGATTCTGAACCCATCGGATTCGTAGACCTCTCCATCATGCGCCCAGTCGTGGAGTGTGATTAAGTTTTCTTTGATGTTCATGCTTGCCTGATCGGCTGCGGAACAGAGTATTGTGGTTTTTTTATTCATGGTTGTGCTCACCCGGGCGTGTGTCTCTGGTGGATTTTGTGATCATCTCGTTATGCGGCATCGGTAATGAAAGTAGTACGGCGCCTGAAGACGCCCATGAAAACCGCAGTTTATGCCGGTGCTTGCATAAGTATGCTCCCGCATCCGGCTCAAGTGTCGGCGGATTGACATACCGAAACCCCCGCGCCAAGCCGCTCCATATCCCGGGCAAACCCCGGATACGAGACCGCAACCGATTCCGCGGTGTCAATCTCCGTATCGCCGGCAACCAGCCCAGCAACAGCAAGCGACATCACGATCCTGTGATCATCCCAGCCGTGAAGCGACGCGCCCCTCACCTCGCCGCCACGAATCACGAGTTCATCCTCCTTCTCGACGATATCAGCGCCCATCTTCGCAAGCTCGATTACCATCGCATGTAGCCGGTCGGTCTCCTTGTACCTGACATGCGATGCATTTACGATCCGCATCTCGCCTGCTGCACACGCGCCGAGCACCGCAAGCGTCGGCACGAGATCCGGCGTTCTGCCGACATCGACCGTGACACCGTGTAGATCGCTTTTAGTGACCTTAACTTCGCCCGTCTTCTGATTCCAGACGATATCCGCACCCATCTCCTCAAGAATCCGGATGATCGCTGAATCACCCTGCGCCGACGGATATAGATTCCGGACCGTGACGTGATCGCCTGCGAGCGCGCCTGCTGCAAGCAGGTACGATGACGACGAGAAATCCCCTGGCACTGTGTATCTCTTGAGATCAAACGTCTGATTTCCCTTGATTACGAACCTCAGACCACCGGAATCATCTCTTTCGTCGATCACGATCCCTGCCTCGCGGAGCACTTCGAGCGTGACATCCACATAAGGTCTCGACTTGAGTTCGCCCTCCACCAAAATCGTGGAATCTTCGTTTGCAAGCGGACATGCAATCAGGAGCGCAGAGATGAATTGCGAACTGATTGAGCCGCTGATTCGTGTGCTTCCGCCTTTGAGCGGGCCTCGCACCACAATCGGAGCAGTCCCGTCTCCTTTTGTCGAGAATACGTCCGCACCAAGGTCAGTGAGCGCACGGAGGAGCGGGTCATTCGGGCGCGTTCTGATCGATGCGTCGCCTGTGAGGACGCTTGTTCCCGGCGCAAGCGATGTTATCGCCGTAAAGAACCGGAGGGTCGTTCCCGAGTTCAAGACATCGATCACGTCATCAGGCACCACCGGGCGTGGCACGCCTCTTATGGTCAGCAAGTCCCCCGACTCTGATACACTCACCTCAGCACCAATGCTCCTTGATGCGGATATCGTCGCCCTCACGTCTGCCGAGAGGAGCGGATATGCGATCTCAGACCTGTTTGACAGGGCGGCGATCGCGATCGCCCGGTGGCTATAACTCTTGGACGGTGGCGCAGGAATTGTGCCTGTGATCGTTGACTGATCGATGTTGAGACGAGTGTTCATGACATCTGTTCAACTGCAAATATTTATAAACATTCCATACGATATGTATACAGGGGCCAATCGCGTGGATATGATCAATATAGTACAGGGGCTTGGCGTCGGCATTTGTGTCCTTGATATGGATATGCGAATACGGTATGTCAATGACTGGTATGTACACGTATTCGGCGACGATACGGGTAAGTATTACTACGAGCGGTGCGGGTATGAACCAGGTATCCATGACCGCATCTCAATGTCATTTGAACAGAACAAACCAGTAACCATCGTCCAGACCATGCGCGGTAAGGATGGCAGAAAGTTTGACGCAATGCTTTCGATCAAGCCGCTTGTCGATTCCTTTGACAAAACGTTTGCAGCCATCGAAATCGTGCAGGATGTTGCCGCTTACACGAGTATAATCAACGGGATCAAGAATATATTAACCAACGAGCAGATTGATGCGCCTTTTGGCATATATGTGCGGGACAATGATGGAAGGCTTGCCATCATCGATCAGGCGCCTATCCTGCCGACATTCGATCTCCCTTACGAGACCGACCTGCTCGGACCACCCCCCGTGATATTTGGGCGATTTGAAGAGCACAGGGAGTGTATATCCGGCATCTCTGAGTTGAGCAAGGTGACTGAGGAGCTGACACAGTCGAACACCGAGCTTACCGATCTTATCCGGACGAGGGACGATGTCCTGAACACGGTGGCGCACGAACTGCGAAATCCGATCACCGCCATCCATGCGTACGCCGAAATGCTACATGGCGAACGGTTCGGCAGCCTGAATGAGAAGCAAAGAAACGCCCTTGCCAAGATCCTCAAGAACAGCGATAACATCACATATCTGATCAATGATATACTTGATGTCAGCAAGATCCGGTCAGGAAAACTCACTCTAAACCTTGAAGAGGTCGATATAACCGGGATGATCGATGAGATTGTGGGCAACATAAGATCGCTTGCAGATAAGAAGAACATCAGTCTGGACGTTGACCGAGGGGGCATGCTTTCGGCTAAAATCGACCGTGACCATGTTTCAAGGTCGGTCATCAACCTGATCGATAATGCGATCAAATTCACGCCGGAAGGCGGATGTATTCGGGTCACGGCAAGGGATGTCAGAGACGTCATCGAAATCGCGGTATCCGACAATGGCATCGGGATTGCTGCTGACAAACTGACACGGGTGTTCGAGGAGTTTGAGCAGGCAGGATATCACGAGGGTACAGGTCTTGGGCTTGCGATCGTGAAGAAGATCGCCGAGTTACATCACGGATTGCTCGAAATACAGAGCGAAGAAGGCATTGGAAGCACCTTCACCATCATATTACCAAAAGGTGGTTTAATTGAGAATTAAAATAGGAATAAAAGGATTTGATGACGTAATCCATGGTGGGCTTGTCAAGAACCGGATTTATGTATTGAGCGGACCTCCTGGCAGCGGAAAAACTACGTTTGGCGTCCAGTTTCTGGCGTATGGGGCAAGCACCGGTATGCCCGGGCTCTATGTGTCGCTTACGCGTGGTGCAGGGACAACTCTTGAAAACATGTCCGGATATAACATGAATATACCGGTGCTGACCGGGCGAGACGTATTGTTCTTCAGGGACGTTAAATCAGTACCGGATTATGCAGATTCTGATACGAGCATCAGTCCGTCCATCGTCTATGCGGAGATTCTGGACTTTGTAAACAGGCATTCGATCAAGCGTCTGGTGATCGATTCGATGTCCACGCTGCGTTTCAGCATCAATGATCAGACGTCAAAGGATATGGAGATCGGACGGTTTATACAAAATTTAAGCCTGCTGGACTGCACAACAATCCTGATTTCAGAGATGGTCGATCCGAGCACCTACTCTACAGAGCAGTACGCCTGTGACGGGCTTGTTTTTCTCCATAATTTCATGCGCGGCAGGTCGATGACCCGCGCCATACAGATCATCAAGATGTGCGGAACCGCTCACGACTGTGAGATGCGAAAACTCGAGTTCACGGCAGACGGACTGCGTATTTCAGGTAAAATCGTGTAAAAAGGTATGTCAGGAACAAACGAACGTGTGCGGGAACTGATCAAGCGGATGTATACGCTTGGGTACAATGTCGGGTACCACCATCATTCAGAGATCGGCTGGGTCTTAGACACGTACAATGCCCTGGCAGGTCAGACCGATGATGCCAGATTGAAGAACCTGCTGCGGCAGTATTACATAAAAGGAAAGGATGATGGGGAAAAGCGCAGAAAACATGGTGTACATGAGCGTGCTGCAAAGAAAACCGAAACGAACAAAACTTCCGAACTATCCGATTACGAAACCACACCTTCGGTCTCAGCCGCTGACACGTTATTGCAGCAGCCAGGCGTGCTTTCCATCCCGGATAATATCATGCAGACGGCACTGATCGATCTGCCGATGAATCTCAGTGGTTTCAGGTTGATTTGACCATTGCTCAGGCACACGAAATAACCCGGGATTTGTCTGAAGACTCTGCACTGTAATATTTGAGTTTACGATCCCTTTTCAGACGACCCGTCCATCATCGTCCCGATCCCCTCATCGGTGAGCAGTTCAAGCAGCAGCGAATGTGGTTTGCTGCCGTCGATGATGTGCACCTTTGAAACGCCGCCATTAATTGCACAGACGCCCGCGTGGACCTTCGGGATCATTCCCCCACTGATCACACCTTTCTCGATTAAATCGTCTGCATCTGATGCGGATATATGTGATAAACGCGTATTTTTGACAGAATGATCAAGAAGCACCCCAGGCACATCGGTTAGCAGAATCAACTTCTTTGCGCGTAGTGCTGCGGCAATATCTCCTGATACGGTGTCTGCATTCAGGTTCAAACTGTTCCCGGCGAGGTCTACGGCAATCGGCGCAATTACAGGGATGTATCCGCGCCCTGACGTGATCATGATGATCTCGGGATTGATGATCTCGGTCTCGCCGACCCAGCCCAGATCGACCGCATCCTCGACCCCCTCGACGGTCACTGGCGCTTTCTTGCGGGCAAGGATCAGTTTTCCGTCCTTTCCAGAGAGTCCAACGCCCTTGCCGCCGTATTTGCCGATCATCGAGACGATCTTTGTGTTTACGTTCCCAACGAGCACCATGCGCGTGATCTCAAGGGTTTCTTCGTCGGTTATGCGCAAACCCCCGGCAAATTCGGGTTTCTTGCCGAGACGCTCCATCTTCTTAGATATCTCAGGACCTCCGCCGTGCACGATGATCGGATGGATTCCGATGCACTGCAACAGGATCACGTCACGGATGATGTCGTCAAGGATCGATGGCTCGACGATCGCATTGCCCCCGATCTTGATCACCATGATCGAATCTGCAAACTCCTGGATGTATGGCAGGGCTTCGATCAGGATGTTTGCTCTGGCGATGCTCTGGTTTTGCTGCATGGTTCTTTGTGGGGGCTTACAAGTAATAATATGTAAGGAGTGTTCGCCACCATCGTGAGAGGTGTGTTTGCATGTTATACTCGGGCATACGGCATAAACTGCGATTCTTAAGGGCATGGGCAGGTGTCGCGAGGGGTCTTTAGGGACTGTCACAAAATAACCCCGGTCAGGTTGAACCTCCTTAAACACATTCCTTGTCGCACCCGAATCACACGAATGTATGGTATGATAGCGACTATCACAGAATGTCCGCAAACATCGCGAATCCATATCTTTTTGAGGACTCGCTCCGACCATGAAACATGGGCGAGGAGATGACCCTCATGGCGCCGGCAGACTCTTTTGAGACTGCTCGCGGCGTAATCGATTCCGGCGCAGACGAGATTTATCTCGGGCTTGAAAACCGGAATTTCGTGAATCTGAACCTCTCGGGACGCGGTCGTGGCTGCAATGTGACCACACTCCGGGAACTCGTTGAAATCATCGAGTTTGCGCACGAGCGTGGCGTTATAGTGGATTACGCCGTAAACACGCCATTCCTCAGCGATGCACTCGAGGAGATCTTCATAACGCATGTCATGGCTGGCGTTGATGCGGGCGTGGACGCACTGATCGTCGGTGAACTCGGCGCGATGCAACTGGTGAGAGAGATGGGTACAGGACTTCCGGTTCATGCGAGTGTGCTTCTGAACACGTTTAATCGCGGGCAGATCGAACTATTGAAGAGCCTGGGCGCAAGTAAGATCGTTCTCCCGTTCAAGATGGAGCTTGACGAGATCCGGGAACTCTCTGGCTGTGGAATCGACCTCGAGATCTTCGGGCAGTTCGGGTGCTCGAATATCAATGGCACGTGCCATCTCATCCACAGTGCAGGCGAGACAATCAACCTCGGAATTCCGTGCCGTGCGAACTACCTGATTGGCGGCGGAGTGCAACGTGTGCATCCGATCCTTGATGCGGGCACAGACTGCTCGCTCTGCAGCATCCCTGACCTGCTTGAGATCGGGGTGAGCGCACTCAAGATCGTTGGAAGAGGCATGAATCCGGAGATGATCCGGGAGATCGTGCAGATATACCGGGCGTGCATCGATCTCGCACTCGATGGAAGCGACGCAGGCGAGATCAAGGATTATGCACTCACAGAAGAGCCGATATGGCAGTTGCTCTGTGAGCAGAAGAGATGCAAGTACCTCAGGACAAATATTTCCGATTCTTATGTGTGATTTTCATGATTGAACTGAGGACGTGTAATTATTCAAGGATCGACGAAATCGTAGGGCTGATCGAAGATGCTGATATTGATTCGGGTGTCAGAATCGGGCTTGGGAGCGAGGGGTGCGTGCATAAGCTGCCACCGGTCGAGGATCTTGTGCGGGCAGCCGATCTCAATTGCGCAGGTGGCGTAACGCTGGTGACTCCGATCACGCCTCAGAAGCATTACGACCGGTGCGTAGCGTATATCGAGGAAGTTAATGATCTCGGCATCAGAGACCTCCGCATCGTTGTGAACGACCTTGGAATCCTGCATTTGTGTGATATCGCAAGCCCTGTTGCCGGAAGGGGCATCGTGCACACCTCAGAAGCCTGTCCGTGGGTGGATCACATCCTGCGAGACGAGAGCGATTACGTGAGGGATGCGTACCTCCAGACCAGCCTCAATTACGCCAGAACCAGTGCGCTCTTCAAGGAGATGGGTGTTGAGGCGATCGAGATTGATCTCCTGCCCCGGACGATTGCGGCGGCAAAGAGGCTGGACTTTGTCGTGTATGCGCATTTCGGGTACGCCGTGGTCGCTTATGCGCGGAGCTGCCACACAGCCCGGTTTCATCAGAAGACGCCACCAGAATGTGCACATCTCTGCAATTCGCCGATGGAACTGACACTGCGGGAGATATTCGATCTGGAGAGCCTCGGCTTTGCGCCGCCGGATGCTGATGTGGAGGGGGTCTTTCCGACGCTCTATCTGCTTGGAAATGCGATCTACATGAAGAGCGACTTCTGTGATGCGGCGGGGGCGGACGGGGTTGTCGTCAATTGCGATATGGACACGCCATCCTCCAAAATACTATATGAGATGGCGACACTTGTATAATAACAAGACGTGGGGAAAGGTCGTCAACATGAAACCGGAGGAAAATGGCTAAAAGGGATATATCACTCCTCAAAAAACTGGAAATTATTAAATTTGAAGGTTCGAGGAAAACGGGTGCTTATGTACTGACAACTAAAGGAAAGGAGGTCATGAAATGATAAAAACTTTA
>DAOWIV010000067.1 GCA_030640725.1 Methanosarcinales archaeon
GGGCAAGATCATACTGGATGGGAACACGAGACACGTCTTTTCAAAGCAGGAAATTCTGGAAAAAACCGGAATAACGCTGCCTGTTATCACCAGACTCTCGCCCGACCTCCTGAAGGAAGGGATAGATATTCCACCGCTCCTGACCGTTCAGGAGTTGAGTGAGATGGCTTTTGGAGGCAGCAGAGCGGTAACTCTGGAAACCAGATGAAGAGGCGGCTCCGGAAACTGAAAGGATGCGTATCCGGATGTGGAAGGTATGATGGAATAGAAACTCGGCACCATCGAAGGAGAGTTTCGGGGCGGGTCGATCGATGTGGTGACAGCAGAGGAGGTGGAAGGATGGAAGGTAGAAGATGGGTGCGGTTTTGGGAGATGTGTGATAAGTTTTCCGGATTATCTGATTGGTGAGATGCATTCCATCGCAAATCCCCCATGGAATTTGTGATCTCGGGTCTGACATCCACCGGGTGGCGTGACGCCCCTGCCCCGACAGACCAGAACATCTATAAATGATCATGAAAGAAGAGTTGTGCAGGTGACAATATGCTTCAAATTTATGCAAATGGCAGTTTTGTGCCGCAGGATCAGGCAGTGACCTCGATCTACGATCATGGTTTCTTATATGGCGATGGCGTGTTTGAGGGGATACGTGCGTACAACGGACGCGTTTTTCGTCTGGATGGGCATATCGATCGGTTATACGACTCGGCAAAGGCGATTCTGCTAAAAATCCCGCTGACAAAAGAGGAAATGAAGGACGCGGTTCTCGAAACGCTCCGGGTAAACAACCTGACAGACGCATACATACGACCGATCGTATCAAGAGGGGTCGGCGATCTCGGGCTTGATCCTGAGAAGTGCGGCAAGCCGAATATCTTCATTATAACCCAGCCATGGGATGCGATGTACGGCGATCTGTATGATGACGGGCTTACCGCGGTTACGGTCACTGTACGCCGAAACGCTCCTGAATCACTCTCTCCGAATATCAAATCGCTCAATTACCTGAACAACATCCTTGCAAAGATCGAAGCGAACCAGGGTGGCGGCGATGAAGCGATCATACTCGATGTGCACGGAAATATATCCGAAGGATCCGGCGACAACATCTTTGTTGTGAAAAACGGCGTTATCTCGACGCCACCAACCTTAAACAACCTCCGCGGGATCACCCGTGCATGTGTGATCGAGATCGCATACGGTCTTGGCTGGCAGGTTCACGAGACCAATCTCGGGCTCTTTGATATATACACAGCCGA
Source organism: Methanosarcinales archaeon (assembly GCA_030640725.1). Lineage (GTDB taxonomy): Archaea > Halobacteriota > Methanosarcinia > Methanosarcinales > Methanogasteraceae > Methanogaster_D. The sequence goes on from DAOWIV010000067.1 coordinate 1,260, forward strand.
CGAGGTGTTTGTCACAGGCACTGCTGCTGAGGTTGCACCGATCACGGAGATCGATGGGCGCGTAATCGGTGATGGGTCTGTTGGCAGTATCACAAAGAAGCTGATGCAGGAGTTTGGGAAACTGACGCAGACAGAAGGCACGCCGATTTAGTGGGCAGTGAGGCGGAACAATCTCCCGAAAATAAAAACAAACCAACCATCACACCCGAAAACTAAACAAGCCAACCCAATCTGCGCCCCGGTGCTCCCATAGCAGCCCGAAATGTGAGAGATCCTCAAAGCCCTGCGCGGATTCTGCATATCCAGCTGGTCCCGCGATGCCGACCCTGACCAGATAACTCACGCCTTCCTGCCGCGTCATCGCCCGTATATTGACGCTACGATTCGAAAAAACCTCATTCCGCCGAATCATATCGCTTATAACATTCTTCGGCTTCCCGTTAACCTTCATATAACATGCTTCAAGATGCTCATGCCCGCAGAGTATCAGAAACCCTCTGCCAAGCGATTCCACCACATCCTCAAATGCATGTTCCGGCGTGTAATGGTACCCGGTACCATCGCAATAATCATAGCCACACTCCGAGATTCTCTGCCATGTTCGCCGGTACAGCAGGCAGTCGGGACACGTTCTCTCTGTGATCGCGGATGGATCGATCGGTCCTCCATGCACCGCAAGAATCCGGTCAGCCTCATCGATCATATACTGCGGTAGACTCTTCAGGAATTGCATACACCGTTGATTCCCGCGCAGGGCAGAATGCGCCTCTATACTTGCAGAACCATTTCCAATGATATCTCGATTGAGCAGAAATGCCTCGTCATGGTTTCCCGCGAGGGATATAAGATCAGTCTCCGCGCTACAATCCAGTAACCGCTCGATCACAACGATTGGGTGAAATCCCCGCCCAACAACGTCGCCAAGATTGATAATTCTCGTAATCTCCCCGTACCGGTCGATGAACGCCTGATCCCGGGTGATCTCCATGATCGCGTCAAGTGCACATATATCGGCATGGACATCAGAGATTATCAACTGCGCCATGGTGGCTCGAACTCCCCAGAATCTCGCCAGCTATGTTCTGTCGCATCCGCATACAGACTTCATCGTAATCCAGACCCTGCCCGAGCAACCACATCAGTTTCACAAGCGCGGTCTCTGGCAGCATATCCTCGCCCTCGATCACGCCTGCCTTCAGCATGTCCCTGCCGGTATCATACACCCGGTCACAGATCCTACCGTGCATGCACTGGGACGTGACCACGACCGGGATGCCACTCTCAGTTGCGTACTCGATGAGCGGAATCCACTCAGCCGGGACGTGTCCAAGCCCTGTGCCCTCGATCACGATCCCTTTGTATCCTGAAAGGCTGCAAAACCTGAGCAGTTCCGGGCTTGCCCCCGGTGTAAACTTAAGAAGGGCACATTTCGGCTCTATGCCGTCACGGATCCGGAGTTGCCGCTGCCCTCTCCGCGCATAATCTGTAAACGTCCTGATCTCGCATGATGGGTAGTCAACCCGTCCGATCGGCGGCGCATTGATCGACCGAAACGCATCCCTGCGCGAGGTATGCATCTTTCTGACCCGCGTCCCGCGGTGTATCAGGCAGTGGTCGTCTGATGTGCTCTCATGCATAACCACGCAGACCTCTGCGATGTCACTCACCGCGACCGATGTGGCGCAGATCGCATTCATCGCGTTATCGCTTGACGGTCGGTCTGCGCTGCGCTGCGAGCCGACCAGAACGACCGGAACTGGTGGTGTGATCATGAAAGAGAGTGCTGCAGCGGTATACCCCATCGTATCGGTGCCGTGAGTTACGATTACGCCGTCTGCACCCTTATTAATCTCTTCAAAGATTGCGCGTGCAAGTTCGATCCAGTATTCGGCACGCATGTTCTCTGATAGTATGTTGTACACGACTCTTGAACGATAGTTTGCGATCTCTTCCAGCTCTGGTATCGCAGCGATGATCTCCTCGGCGGTAGACTGTGCGGTGACCGCTCCTGTGCGGTAATCAACCCTGCTTGCGATGGTGCCGCCGGTCGATAATATGGCGACGGTCGGCAGGTCCTTCCGCACCCCCATAGCACGGGTTTTCGGTTTTGGGATGGGCGGTCTCTTCTCGACAAGCGTAATTGGCACGCTCTTCTTCACGCCGATGTTGTAGCCGTTATGCAGCTTGATCACTGTGTGATCGGTGGTGCTCGGCATCAGCGTGCCTTCATAAGTTACGCGACCGGCTGTGGCGCGTACCAGATCGCCCCGATTCGGCTTCATAATAATTGTTCAATCTCCGACTGCAATTGTCTCCAGCTGGCTTGCAAGATTCCAGACAAGAGTACGAGTGTGCAGCGGCATATTCGGATCGTTTGTGATTTTATTAAGAATTGATAAGCTGGATGCGGCACGAAATGGTATAGAGTCGTTTTCAGTGGATAGAATTCCTTTTATTTCATCGGCAGCTCGCCGTATGTTTCTCGGGACCGACGTATCACCAAGAATCGTATTTAGAATGTTAATGCATTGTTCAACTGTTTCTTTTATCGACATGGATCTCCTCTGTGTTATTCCATCATTCCACTTCTGCACATAATAATCCGCACCATCTCCTATTTAAAGGTGGTTGGTTGGTTGTTTGGTCAGGTCACAGCCCCCAGAAGGGGTCGTCCTTCCGCTTGATCTGCAGAAACTTGTTGAATGCTTCGATCTCATCAGGCGAGAGCGTGTCATACAGTTCCTGCTCGACCAGCTTTGCATGACGTTCAGGGATATCGACAAGCAGCACATCACCTTCCTTGATCTGCCGTCCGACAGTCGGACCCTCGATTGCGACAGCAACCTCGGCACGATATTTTGCCTCGCTTATGGGCTCGCTACGCTCCTGAATCCCTTTTATTGACCCGACATGCACGCCATCAGTACGCATGACCGGAATTCCAGGCTTGATCACGCCACCAAGAACGTGCACACCGACAACCGCGGGATTACTCTGTCTGAAGACGCAACCGTCCAGAATCGTAAACTGTCCAGGTCTGATCACCGCTTCAGAGAGTTTCTTCTCGACAATCTCCTTTTCCTCTGACGACCAGCTCTGATAGTCCTCAATCAAACCGTAGATCACGTCGCTTTGGAAGAGGCGCGTCCCTGATCTCTGCAACTCTTCCAGGGCATCAGGGAGCACGTCAACATTAAATCCGATAACTGTCCTGTACAGAGGGTTTTTGCATGTTGTAGCCTCCACAACGTCCCTCCTTGCGATATTACCGACTTTGGCAATCCTGATCGCGATGTCCTTATTTCTAAGCTCCCCTGTTATCGCCTCGAGCGATCCGATGGTGTCGGCACATAGAACAACGCCGTCGGTATCGGTCGTTATCTGCACAGTATCAATCTCACTCTCGATCTCGTGCACCACGTCCTCAATGCTACCTGGTTTATCAGACGGCACCTTGATCATCGATCCGGCATAAGCGTGCTCAAGATTTGGCGCTGCGATTCTGACACCGGAAGCTGCTGTTACGCGTTTTACCCGGGTGAACGATTCGTTTGACCCGATATCGGTCACTGCACTCGGCTTTAAGAGCGCACGTACCTTTGTCGTGACGACTGGCTGTCCGCCGACCACGATGGTGTCGCCGA
>DAOWIV010000015.1 GCA_030640725.1 Methanosarcinales archaeon
TTTTTGATCAAACTTTTGTGAAAAGTTTGCGAGTAAGAAATGCCCTCCGGGTGGGGTTGGTGGACATAATTGGATTTTGAGGAATTATACTCATGCTATTCGTAATTTTAACACGAACCCACACGTTTCTAACGAACTCGTTGGATCCGGGATCTCAGGGCACCTGATACCAGAGCGGCACGATTCCGTTCGGAAGACCCGAAAAAAATAGTAAGGCAGGGAACCGTATTCCGATCCCCTGCTATCAATGATTATACTTTCTTCCCTTCTATGTCAACGATGTATACCTCGAGCAGGTCATCAAGTATTGCACCATTGATCCCGATGTTGTCTGCCGCCTCTGCAAGTTCCCAGTAGCTGGCACCCTTCCTCTCGCAGAACCTGGCCGTATAGACATTTGAGAATGCAAGAGGCATACAAAGTGTGTTCTGAATCCATTTCACAAGGATTCTGGACTGCGTGGCCTTATCCACCTCGGAAAACGAGACATGTGAGTCGAACTCGTTGACAATCTCGTGACCGTACTTCCTGAGGAACTTCTGGACCTTGCCGTCGTAATTCTCGCAAATTGCCTGCGCTACCTTGCAGATTGCAGAAAGCGACTTTTTTATGTCGTCATCAGCAACGTCATTCGCTTTGAGGATGTCTGTTATGGTTTTCACACGCGAGTTATCAGGATTGACCATGCCGTCATCCATTATCGGTATTCCAGCCAAGTCCTCGACCTCAAACAGGTTCAAGTCAGCAATATCGTTTGCCAGCCTGCGCGCATCCCTGTACGAATGGTGCGTAAGTTCCGCAAATATGCAATAGACCAGTTCAGTCCAGCGGCTGCTTTCATCTTCCCATTTGTAGTCTGCAGGGAGGAGATGCCTGTACTCCGCATAGATCTCCCTGATCCGTTCCTCAAGGATAGCAACCCGTTCGGGTTTTGTATCTTTCTTAGATACTTTCTTCATTCGTGCCATTTCTAATGCCTCCATATATAAAATTTTGCTACATTGTAGCATCTTTCCACACGATTGTCTTATGGTGTGGCGGTGGTGTGCGGACGTGACCACTGCCACCATAAGCATCAGTCGGGAGCAGTGTATCAACATCTCCGTTGGTATTTGGACTTATTAAAGCTTTTTGTTCCCATCTTTGGTAATAGTGGGCATCAAAAGCCCATTAAATCCCACGTAGTGTCCCATAGTTGGCATTTAACACGGCATCGTGGCGCGATATCCCACTTTTCGGATAATGATGTCCACCCATCCAAATATAAGTGATAACAGAATATATATCGATGGGCATTCATAAGGTGGAGTACATGAACTGCTCAACATGACATCAAACAAGAATAACTGCTGGTGATCTGACATGAATATAAAACATTTCATAACAACATACATAATCGTGCTCGCCTTCTGGCTACTGCTCTCCGCGCACTTCGATCGATTCCACGTGGGCGCAGGAATCGCGTGTTCAGGGGTAGTGGCTTACGCATCCCACGATCTTTTATTCACAGGCACAGGAAACCACGGCTTGACAAAGACTTTGCGGTTCATCGCGTATCTTCCATGGCTAATCTACCAGATCGTGCTCGCAAACATCGATGTCGCAAAACGGGCGCTCTCGCCCAGGATGCCTATCGACCCACAGGTGGTCACGTTCAAGACGATGCTTAAGAGCGATGTGGCGCGTACCGCGCTTGCAAACTCGATAACGCTCACCCCCGGAACAGTTACAATCGACATTGTGGACGATGTCTTCTATGTTCACGCCATCGCAAAGGAGCCTGCTGACGACCTCCTGGGGGGGGCGATGGAGCGCAGGATTGCCCATATATTTATGGAGGACTGATATGGCGGGCACAGAACTCTTCGGAACGATAGAGATGGTGGACGTCTTTCTGGCGATGGCAATCACAATCGTCATCGCAAGCTTTGTATCGCTCTATCGCGGCATTGAGGGACCCGGAATATTCAACCGGATCATCGCAGTAAACGTGATCGGCACCAAAACGATCGTGCTCCTGGTTCTTATCGGGTTCATCTACGAACGACCGGATTTTTTTGATATCGCGCTTCTGTATGCGATTCTCAACTTTATTATGACGATAGCAGCGACGAGGTACTAAAAAGAGGAGGAAAACGATGTCCGACACAACAACGATAACAAACGTGCTCACGGTCATGTTCTTGCTGATAGGTGCATTCTTCATGCTTGCCGGAACGATCGGTTTCGTGCGGTTCCCTGATTTCTACTCAAGGATGCATGCCACAGGCAAGTGCGATACATTAGGCGAAGGATTGATGCTCGTTGCGCTGATCATCTACGGGGGCGCGACGTTTGTCAGCGTGAAGATCCTCTTCTTGATTATCTTCATCCTGCTTGCGAATCCGACCTCGACTCACGCTATCGCAAAAGCAGCGTACGATGTCGGGCTTGAGCCGTGGAGGAAACTTGATGACGAGGTAGTGTGGCTGAATGCCGGCAACGGTGATACTGACAACACGGGCAACACCAGCGAAGGCAGAACCAGGGAAGACGGTGGTGAGGTACGATGATCTGGATACTCGATATCACAATGTTATTCTTCCTTGTAATCTGTGCAATCGCCGCAATCTCGATAAAAGACCTTCTCTCAGCGATAATCATCCTCTCAGCCTACAGCCTGATAATGGCGATCGTCTGGGTTGAGATGCACTCGGTTGATGTGGGATTCACCGAAGCTGCTGTCGGCGCGGGGATCACGACCGTCCTCTTCATCGCAACGCTTGCAAGAACCGAAGGGAGGAGTGAGGATTGAAGACACTCGCACTCTTCGTGGTCGTGATCACAGGCGCGATGCTGATCTATGCAGGGCACGACCTGCCTGCGTTCGGAGACATTAACTCGCCGGCATACCAGGCTCCGATGACGCAGTACTTCATCGAAAAATCCCTGCCGGAATCAGGAGTTCCAAACATCGTAACCGCTCTTCTTGCCAGTTACAGGGGTTACGATACGCTTGGGGAGACCGCAGTGATATTCACCGCTGGAATGGCAGTCATGCTGCTCCTCAGGAGGCGTGAAACATGAGCAAAATCCAGGAGAGCGTAATCATCCGAACGGTCGTGCGAATCATGGTCCCGTTCATCGAACTCTTCGCGCTTTATGTTATCATGCACGGCGCAAGCGGACCGGGTGGCGGCTTTCAGGGCGGTGTGATATTCGGCGCAGCAATCATCCTGTATGCGATGATCTACGGAATCGCCGAAGGAAAGAAGAAGATGTCTGATTCTCTTGACCGGATCCTTGCAAGCGCAGGGCTCACCATCTATGCAGCGACAGGACTTGCCTGCATCGTCTTTGGAGGGATGTTCCTGCAGTACAACGCAGTTCCGCTGCTGTCGGATCCTGCTCTGGTCTCAAAGTACCTGATCGATCTGGTGGAGATCGGGATCGGCATCACAGTGCTTGCTGTTATGATCTCGCTCTTCTTTGATGTATCACCGCCCGAATCGGATGTCGAGGAGGCAAAAGAATGAGCGGAGTAATCGATATCGTCTATGCCGAGTATAATTACTGGATATACGTAACGCTGATGATGATTGGGTTCTATGCAATGATCGCAAAGAAGAATCTGATCAAGAAGGTCATCGGAGCAAACATCTTCCAGACTGCAATCTTCCTATTCTATGTCTCGCTTGCAGACATCACAGACGGCACCGCGCCGATTATTGTGGGCCACGGCGCAGAGCACGCGGAACATGTGGAACATGCGGCTGATGTGATCTATACAAACCCGGTTCCGCACTGCCTGATACTGACAGCGATTGTGGTTGCGGTCAGTACCACCGCTGTTGCGCTTGCGTTAATCATCAGAATCTATAATGAGTACGGATCGCTCGATGAGGACGTGATCCTTGCGGCAAGACGGGAACTCCAGCCCGAGTTTTCGGAACATGCACGGCAGAAAGGTGTCGCGGAGGTGAGTGAACAATGACCGGATTTGACTTAATCGCACCCCATCTTCCGGTACTTGTCGTCGTGGTCCCGCTGATCGCAGGCTTCCTGACGCCGATCGTCGGATGGATCGATAAGAGACTCTCGTGGTACTGGGTGATGCTTGCGATGTTTGTGGTTCTCCTGATCGCGGGAAGCAACCTTGCAACTGTTATAGACTCAGGAACGATCCACTACAAACTCGGTGGCTGGGACCCACCATTCGGAATTGAATATGTGATCGATCTCTTAAACGGGTTCGTCTGCCTGATAATCGCGTTCATCGGGTTCATGGTATCAATATACTCATTGGAGAGCGTCAAAAAA
>DAOWIV010000108.1 GCA_030640725.1 Methanosarcinales archaeon
ACTCTCAGTAATGACGACACAAGCATCAGTCTGAACCCTGGCACGACCACGCTGATCATGGGCAATCTGTCCTTCAAAACAACAGACAACACAGGCGCGATAGAGTTCTATCCGCATCTGGTCAGAGACGAACCGCCTGTGCTTTCGGGTGGCGGTGGATTTGTACTGGATGATTGCTGGATTGGTCAACCATGGGATCTATCTGAAGATTATTCTATCGCAGCAAAGGACGTTTCTCTTGATGGGAATAAAGCACGGATCGTCCTCCTGAAGAACGGCGTGGTGATCGATGAGGGTGTATTGACCGAAGAATCTATAGCCCCGATCGATTCGGACTGCCGGTACAGATATGTCAAAGATGGAACTGAGGTTATCAACGCGACACTGAAAGCGGCGTTTCGCGGGAGTGCTTCGAACGTGGTTGAACTTGTAGTGGTCTACCAGCGCTCAGAGGACGATGATAGCGTATTGATCAACAACGAGACCCATTTATTCAAATCAGCGAATCCAGCCGGTATTTCGTGGGATATTGCTGACGGCTATGTGCTTACGATGAAGGATGTCGGTTTTAACAGTGAAGTCTGGCTCGAGCTATCAAAGAACGGCATTACAGCGAAGGAAACAGTGTTGAAAGAGTGTTCTGCATTTACCCACACTTCTGGCGCCGGCAGCACGGACTGCGTGGTTGACCGCGTGTTCCATGGCTGCGAGGCAAACGCGGCCAAAATAGTGAGCGTCGATCAATATTCTGATATCAACGGGACTGCTCTGATCGTTGGTGGGTCTCACTTCTACAGATCGGCAGATCCGGATGGCATATCATGGGAACTCTCGGATGGGTATGTACTTACGATGAAGGACATCGAAGGGTGGGATTGGTATTATGGCGGAGGGAATAAACTCTGGCTTGAGTTATCCAGAGACGAAAGCGTGCTCAAAGACGATATACTGGAGTCTGGAGACCTTTTCACATACGAAACAGGGATCGAGATCGTTAATTGCACGGCAGATAGTGTATTTCACGGCACTCTTGGAGATGTGGTTAAACTTGCGGATATGAATCAATACAGTGAGACTGGCAGGCAGTTGATTGATGGTGGATCAAAAACGTTTGCCACCGCAAACCCGACAGGAGAGATATGGGAACTATACGAAGGGTACTCGCTTGATGCAAAGGATATAGATCTGTACGGAAATAAAGCGTGGCTATCGTTATCAAAGAATGGCATGGTCGTGAAGGATGCGGTCATTGATTATTGGGGACCCTATTATGGGGTGGATAAGTGGTTTAAGTACTATAATTCAACCGGTGCACTGGTTTTCAGCGCATACGTTGATGCGGTTTTCCGTGACAACGAGGGCTATGTGGTACAGTTAATGTATGCCACCCAGTACTCAGAGATCGATGGAAGTGTGTTGATGGAGTTCGGAGAAAGTGAGAAAAAGACATTATCCGCGGGAACCGCAACCACCATACTACCATTGATCATATCCCCTATCGACGGGCAGATATTCGTGGAAGGAGATACGATAACCTTCAGCGCATCAGCATCTGAGGGTACACCGCCATATTCGTACAGATGGTATGGTAATGGTGATGTTATCGGAACCGGTAATTCGTTCGACACTTCTTTTGGCACTGGAAGCCACATCATCACGCTGATCGTCAACGATGCCGCCGGCGCAAGCGTTAGCGAGCGGGTGCGGGTCAGAATCGGGCCGCGAGGGGATGTTAATCGGGATGGTGTTATCACCTCCACAGATGCAGTGGTTGTGTCATGGATGGCTGTTCGCGGTGAATGGGATCGATGCGCGGACGTGAGCGGCGACGGGAAGGTTACCTCGCTCGATGCACTGATGATCCTGCAGGCGGCGGCTGGTGCGATAGAATTATGACAAACACACACCCCATGGGTAACATTGCCCGGCTGCTGCCTGTACTGATGGTTTCAGTTGCAGTTGTGTTTGCATGCGCGGGCACATCGATGTGTGAGACGTTGGACGTGTATCCGGGCGCGGGCACTCCGGTTCAGGATGCGATCGATGGCGCAGAACCCGGAGATATGATTTGCGTGCATGCGGGCTTGTATTATGAAAATCTGGTTGTGCGCAAGCCACTTACCCTGATCGGAGAAAATAGGAGTACCACAGTCATCAACGGCGATGGTAGTGGGGATATTATCAAGGTGACTGCGGATGGATGCACGATCAGCGGATTTATGATACAGGGGTCTAATGATTGTGTTTGGGCGGAGAAGACGCTGGCACGCGGCGAGGTCTGGGATCTTGGCGGCGGTTTTGCACTCACCACAGTGCAGATCGATGTTGATGGTGAAAAGGTATGGTTCTCGTTCAGCAAAGATGGCAGGGAGTTCGATAGCGAAGTCGTTTCAGTCGGTGATGCATGTACCTTCACCGCAGACATAGACGGTGAAGAAGACGTTCCGGTGATACTATGCTATGTC
>DAOWIV010000060.1 GCA_030640725.1 Methanosarcinales archaeon
CCCACACCAACCGGTATACACACAGATCATCACAGGCTTGTTCTGCTCCTGCGCGATTCCCATTCCCTCCTCATAAGAGTACCATACAATCCTGGCGCCCTCTGTACCGGTTCCCCCTTCTGTGGCTGGCGGCGCGTCAGTCGGCGCGGGATCAATGCATCCACAGACGCTACATGCGACAAGCATCAGCAAGATAAATATTGTTTTATTTTTGTTCACAGCATCACCGTTATTATCCATGCATTCCCTGTGTGTTGTCTGTTATTGCGGACTTGCGAGTGGTTCTGCCAATATGTCTTTCGCGAACACACCTTTACGTTCCATTAACCTTATCACTATAAAAATCTACATACCACTGTATGCCTACGGACGGGGCTTGACATGAATACGCACGGAACAGATGAAAAAACCGTCGAATCGATACTTAGTGAATTAAAAGGCAGGGATACGCCGTACGAATGCATTTTAAGCTCGATGTGCACATATCCACACCCCATCGCAGCAAAAGCGCACCGGCAGTTCATCGAGGCGAATCTTGGCGATCCCGGTCTCTTTGCCGGGACCGCGTGGATCGAGCGCGAGGTGGTGCGGATGCTCGGGGGGCTGTATAACAACCCTGACGCGCATGGTTATATCACCACTGGCGGCACTGAATCGAATATTCAGGCGATCCATGCGATCAGAAATGCGCGAAATATGCGCGAGCCAAATATCATTGTCCCTGCATCAGCACACTTTTCATTCGACAAAGTTGCAGACATTCTCCGGGTTGAAGTGAAGAAAGCAGACCTCACTCACGAGCTCATGGTTGATATCTCATCGGTAGAGGATTTGATCGATGATAACACGATTGGTATAGTTGGAATCGCAGGAACTACGGAATTCGGACAGATAGATCCAATCAAAAATCTTTCAGATCTCGCAATGGCGTCAAATCTATTTTTACATGTTGATGCTGCATTCGGAGGATTTGTGATCCCGTTTCTTCAAGAGAATTACGAGTTCGACTTTACGCTGCCCGGCGTCACATCGATGGCTGCTGACCCGCACAAGATGGGCTTCTCAATAATCCCTGCCGGCGGGCTTTTGTTCAGAGATCCTTCGTACATGGACGGGTTATCGGTAGATACGCCATACCTATCGGTTACTGCACAGCAGACTCTCTCAGGAACCCGGAGCGGAGCATCGGTGGCAGCGGCTTACGCTGTGCTCAAGCATCTCGGCAGAGAAGGCTACGAACGGATCGTACGTCGGTGTATGGAACTTACGCGCGGGCTGCTCGAACGGGTCCGTGAAGCAGGCATCGAGCCGGTGATCGAGCCGGTGATGAACGTGCTGGTGCTCGATGTGCCTGATGTCGATTTGGTGCGCAGCAAACTCAAAGACCGCGGATGGATCGTATCGATCACCCGCGATCCTTATGCGCTCCGTCTGGTGATCATGCCGCACCTGACTCATGAGAACATGAACCTGTTTGCAGACGATCTGTGCAATATCGTGAGTCATGGCTGACGTCCATGGTTCTGGTTTCCGGTTTCATGCGTATCGGTAATCTCATCGATGACCCAATCGACGATCCGACGGGTGATCTGATCCGGTATCTCGGCGGAGAAGTCGTGGATTTCTCAGGATATCGGGTTGATCTGTCGCATCTTACTGATTTTGAGCAAAGCGTCCTTTGCGAGACAAGAAAAATCGGGTACGGCTCGATGATCACTTATTCAGAGCTTGCCCGGGCGATCGGACGCCCGAAAGCCACGCGGGCGGTAGGAAACGCTCTTCGGAAGAATCCTGTGCCGATAGTGATCCCGTGCCACCGGGTGGTTGCAAAAAGCGGGATCGGCGGGTATGTGCTCGGCGTCGGTCTGAAGCGGCGTTTGCTTGAACTGGAAGGAAACACCATCTAAAAATCCGGGCGTATTTCATCAAAAAACATCTGTTCGTGGGCATGGCTCAATACCTGATTCCTATGTGGGTGGATAAAATCGTGGGCATCGGAGCCAAGCTCGAACGGACCGCCACCGCACCGCCACCTGCCCGCC
>DAOWIV010000189.1 GCA_030640725.1 Methanosarcinales archaeon
GAGATTTAATAGCGATGCATGGGTACTAAATACACGAATGTCAGCAGTAACAATAACAGACACCACATTCCGGGACGCACACCAGTCCCTTATCGCGACCCGGATGCGAACCTGCGACATGCTCCCCATCGCAGAAGCGATGGATCATGTCGGCTTTTACTCTCTGGAGGTCTGGGGCGGGGCGACCTTCGATGTCTGCATCCGTTACCTGAATGAAGACCCCTGGGAGCGGTTAAAGAGTCTGAAAGCGATAATCAAAGACACCCCGCTTCAGATGTTGCTTCGGGGGCAGAATCTTGTAGGATATCGACATTATCCTGATGATATTGTAGTAAAATTCGTTGAGAAATCAGCCGAAAATGGAATCGACATATTCAGAATTTTTGATGCGGTAAACGACATCAGAAACATGGAAGTCTCGATCAAGACCGCAAAAAAAGCAGGGGTGCACGTTCAGGGTACTATCAGCTACACCATCAGCCCTGTGCATACAATAGACGCATTTGTCAGGTTTGCAAGAGAACTGGCTGAGCTTAACTGTGATTCCATCTGTATAAAGGACATGGCAGGGTTGATCTCGCCGCGTGACACGTACGATCTTATTAAAGCCCTGAAAAGTGAGGTGGGGCTACCTGTTGATCTTCATTCGCATTCTACCAGCGGAATGGCGCCCATGAGCTATATGGCAGCGTGTGACGCCGGAGTCGATATCCTGGACACCGCATTCTCACCATTCGCGGGCGGGGCGTCCCAGCCCCCGACAGAAACAGTGGTTGCTGCCCTTCGCAGGACGCCGTATGACACGGGACTCGATCTTAATGTTCTAACCGGGATAAAAGAGTATTTTGTAGGGATAAAAGAAAAATACAGGGGAATTCTTGATCCAATATCTGAAAAAATCGACACCAATGTCTTGATATATCAGATACCGGGCGGGATGCTTTCCAATCTGGTATCCCAGCTCGAAGAACAGAATGCTATGGACCGGTACAATGATGTGCTCGCTGAGATGCCGCGTGTCCGAAAAGATCTGGGATATCCGCCGCTTGTCACACCTACCAGCCAGATCGTAGGCACGCAGGCGGTGTTAAACGTTCTTACAGGCGAGCGGTACAAGATCATACCAAAAGAAGTGCGGGAATACGTCAGAGGGATGTACGGAAAGCCTCCTGCGCCGATCATTGAAGAGTTGCTGGAAAAGGTGCTGGGCGAAGACGACGTTATAACCTGCCGACCCGCCGACCTGCTCGAGCCTGAACTGGACCGTGTCACCAAAAAAGCGCAGGGACTTGATATCATTCGGAAAGAGGAGGATATTCTGACTTATGCCCTGTATCCGCAGATCGCAGAGACCTTCCTTGCAGGAGATGCAGTTGAGGAGGAGATCAAACCGGCGATAAGTGCAGGTGCACGTGCTGTTTCGAGCCATGCTGCCATGGCTGCGACACGCAACGTCTTCAAAGTGGTCGTTGACGGAGAGGCGTTCCATGTGGAGATCGAACCAACCGGAGAGATGACGATCGAGGCAAAGAAGCATGTTCCGGCAGATTCTGTCGAGGGCGGGATCAAGAGCAATATGCAGGGAATGATTCTTGGGCTGAAGGTCAAGAAAGGAGATCCCGTGGAGAAAGGCGATGTTGTTGCCGTGATCGAAGCTATGAAGATGGAAAACGACATTCACGCCCCACACAGCGGAATAGTTCGGGACATCTTTGTTTCCAAAGGCGATACCGTGCGGGCGGGCGATGTGATCATAGCAGTTAACTAAAGATCAAACAAGGGGGCGTTTTTCATTGTTTAATACGATACTGGTGGCAAACAGAGGCGAGATAGCGATAAGGGTGATGAGAGCCTGCCGCGAGATGGATATAAAGACTGTGGCGGTGTATTCGGAGGCTGACAGTACTGCACTGTTCACAAAATATGCTGACGAGGCTCACTGCATCGGTCTACCGCCGGCAAGCCAGAGCTACCTGCGAATCGATAGAATCCTTGATGTGGCAGAAAAGACCGGCGCAGAAGCGATACA
>DAOWIV010000054.1 GCA_030640725.1 Methanosarcinales archaeon
CGCCGCCTCCGAATATGACCGGATGATCCGATCTTGCGACCGCTTCTTCGAGAAAATCGGTGTTGATGCCTGATTCTGTGCCAACCTTCGTCAGGTCGATGATGATCAGGTGATTGATCGGGTAATCGTTCAGTTTATCAACCGCCTCAAGCGGAGTGAGCGATATTTCGGTATTCGTGAGGATTTTGCCGTCCATCAGGTCGATATTGACATGCAACCGGCTCGCATCAGCAATCTCACATGCCTGCCCGATCACATTAAAATCGGCATTCTCGGTTCCGATGGTGACGGTATCTGCAATTGCAAGCCCGAGCAATGCATCTTCAGCCGACCGCACGCCGCAGCTGAGGATCGTTTTGCAATATCCCGAAATGTCTCTTACGACCTGGAAATTGTCCCCTGCCCCGTGTCCGCGAATCCGGTTGAGGTCCGCCGCATACACTTCATCAGGGTCAATCGCCCTCACAATCTCTACGGCGCCCGATGTCCCGCAGACCGAACTTGCCCCTGCGATCGGGAGGTATTGCTCACGCATCCCGCGAACCGCATGGACCACGATGCCATCGAATATATCCAGCACAAGGATAGTTCTGAACATAGGTCATGCTTTGGCACGGTTATCGCATAAAAGGATTGATTGCGGTGCAGTTGCCCGGAACTTCATTGTTTTGTCGCGATGATCTTTGCCCCGGCGCGTAGTTCCGCAACATCCGACTTGCCTGTAATCTCGATGTTACCGACGGCATCCACGATCCCCGCTTTGATATTCGGTCTGAGCATGATCTTCCCGCCTGCTACGATATCTCCGCCGATCCTGGCACCATCAAGCACCGTGCAGTCATGTTCGGTCTTTACACTGCCCTCGATCACAGAATGTGCACCGATGATCGCACTTGCGGCACGTACCGACCCTTTCACCGTAGTACCTTTCCCGAGTTGGAGAGATCCGGTGGTAGCAAGATCGCTCCAGAAATTACAACTGCTGCCAACGATCAGATTGCCTTTCAGATGCACGGGAGCCTCGAAAAAAGAGGATTTTTTGATGATAAAAGTATCAGAATCCTTATGCTTGCTTATGAAATCAGTCTCCATACAAGAAGCCTACTTGTGGGTGAGACGATATAAAAGTTTTGGGCAGTATTAATTTGGGGCGCTAAGAAATTCCAGGTTGCACCATTGCGAGTTCAGGGATGGTCGTACTGGTTCCGGGGCTCATTACCTGTTAATTTCTGAAGAACATCTGCGAATACAAGGCGCACATATCCTGCATAAGGCAGGCGGAAACGCGCAACGCCGATCACCCACTCATCTCGCACGGGTTCGCGGCAGATCCCGCGCTGGTCATAGCTCGGATTATGGTCTCCCTTTGTGACGTATCCTGCATGTGGCGCAGCCGGACCCCCGTCCCACATCGGCTCACCTGCTTCCACATAATACATCGCGCGATGGATGATTGGTGTTTCGTCGGTACGCCCGTATTTCCTGTACAGGATCACGTTACCAAAGTCCCCGAACGTGTCGTATCCGCTGATCGCGCCCTCTTCTTGTGTAACGATCTTCGTGCGGGAGATGTCCTCTATGAAGACGATATCCCCGATCTGCATGTGCGGTTCCATGCTGCCGGATTCGATCGCCCGCATCGGTGTCCAGGTTCCGAACGCGATCTGGGATACGACCGCGAAGAGTATGAGGATCTTGGCAACCGAGAGAATATCGCGCAGGAGTTCTGCCCACGGACTATCACTCCGGTAAAATTCTTTTACCTGATCGAAGAGTTCAGCCATAAGTATAAAAACAGTTCAGCAGGTACATAAAACTTATTCACTGTCGGCACCACCAATAGATTAAAACAATGGCGGACTCAGGCGACACAATGGTAACAGGATGCCTGGAACAGGTCCTCAAGGAGATATTAGTATGGCACGGCTAAGACGCGGAAAGGACGCAATCCTATCAATTGTCGTAATCATGTCTGTGCTTGCGGTATGCGGATGTACGGACGGGGGAGGGGATGGCGAACTGCTGTCTGTGCCTTCGCCGGATAACCGCATATATCCGGAGTTGAGGAACGCTGAGTGCGTGGACTGCCACGCGCCACAATACCACTCTCTTGAGAACGGGCGCGGCAAACATGCGCCCCTGAACTGCACCTTCTGCCACATCCAGCATGGCTACCTGCCAGACTGCCGTGGATGCCACCCCGAGACACACGGCGCAACCGTCATTGCCTGCACAAGCTGTCACCCGGACCCACATGCACCTGTGGAACGGATCAACAATTCCGCCCTGAACAGCAGCAGATGCCGCTCCTGCCACGTCCCGCAGTACGAAGGCATCGAAGAGAGCGGCGGTTTGCACTCGGCATTCGAGTGCGATCACTGCCACATCCAGCACGGCTACCTGCCCATGTGCAGCGACTGCCACGGACTGCCGCACGGTCCTGATGCGCTGGACTGCACCAGTTGCCACGACCCGCACAAACCCGAATCGATCGAGTTCGATGAGCACGACAACAGCCAGTGCGCCCGGTGCCACGGTTCAGTCATCAAGGGGACGT
Organism: Methanosarcinales archaeon; assembly: GCA_030640725.1. GTDB lineage: Archaea > Halobacteriota > Methanosarcinia > Methanosarcinales > Methanogasteraceae > Methanogaster_D. Next base: position 2,558 of record DAOWIV010000054.1, read on the forward strand.
TCATACGAAAGCACACACGACATGCAGACATTGCGTGCGATATGTGCCATCCCGAACACGCGGTCACCATGCTCTGCATCGATTGCCACCCCGGGCACAACACAGGGATGAGTATGCGCGACTGCACCAACTGCCACAGGATCGGACACGTGCCACTCGAGATTAAGTACTCAACCGACACGACATCGGGCGTATGTGTGGACTGCCACGCGGAACCGTTTAACACGATGCTGCAGAGCGGGAGCGAACATGCATATATTGAATGCGTCCTGTGCCATCCCGATCACGGGATGACTGTTACGTGCGCCAGCGACGGCTGCCATGCGACGGACCAGTCACACGGAGCAGGAGAGCAGTGCAATGCCTGCCATGATTCTGCACATGATCTCACAGTCGAGTGATTCCCAAATAATAAAATAAACGGATACTTCAGACATGCCAGACAAAACAAGACTCCTGACAATTCTTCTGGGTATCGTAGCTGGAGGCATGATCTATGGGGGTGTATCCGTGCTCGCGGATTACTTTGCTCCAGTTACAGCCCTGATCGCAGGATTTCTCGGAGGATCCGGGCTTGCCATCTATGACCACCGGCTGGATGCAGGTGATAAGGATGTTTCTATTGCGACACTTGCGCTATATTGCCTCTGCGGAATCATCGCACTGGTAATCGGATATTATATTATATATAATTTCGCTGAAATACCACTTTCGATGCTCGGAAACGTGCGGTTCATTCATCCGAACAACCCATCGATGTATCCGTCGTTTTCCGGTTTTGTGGCTGCCACCATCGATATCCCGACCATCATCTGCGTGATCCTTGGAAGCACGCTCTGCGCAGCAGGGATGGGGCGTCTGGTTCGTGCTCTGACGCAGGTGATGGGGGTACGGACGAAAGGGTGAGTGCAGAGGCGAGACTGGTGGGCTTTGGGTCAGATTGGGGGGCTCGCGGGTGGGGTTGCGGGTGTGGTGGCTGTCAGGGCGCCTGATTACGTACTCACTCAATTTGTGTGGATATCCGCATATTAAACCACGAGATTACACGCGGCATCGGCCACCGTGCGTTCACGGTCCGATTGGCATTACAAACTTGCATCGCTTTCGAATTTCCATGTTACCAAATCTACTACAAATTCTTCAATTCCTTTTTGTGAAGGAATACCAATATTTACAATTTCTGCAACAACGCCCATACTCCCAAAAAATGACTCGACGTGATGAGAGAACATCTTATATAAATCCTCAAAAAATTCATTTTCTTTTGATTTTTTATAAGAAAATAGCGCATCATAACAAACTATATTTATTAGATCCAGTTTATTTTCTGTGTCTTGGTAATATGCAACACCAACTTTTTCAAAATACTGACCAAAGAATGAAGATAAGGGCGCGCCATACACATCCCAACGTATCTCATCTTCGGGGTAGGGGATAGGACTTTTTATCCCTATTAGACTTGTTGCGAAACACCCCCACACAAGAATCATGCACTCCACCTTCCCGTA
>DAOWIV010000225.1 GCA_030640725.1 Methanosarcinales archaeon
CGAAACGAACAGATAAAACTCGCGGAGACTGGTCTCCAATAAGTACTTTTCAATGCGAGATAAACTGCGGTCTGCCACCCTGCCAGGTTTCAACACCTGCGTGAGAGCTGATGCGTATTTTTAGTGCGGAGGATACTATAACGTCCTGCTCGAGGACGTGGAGTTCAGCAGGCGGATATGCAATGTCGGAAAGGTGTGTTTCTTCCCTTACGTGAAGGTCACGAACTCGTCCAGGCGACTGGAATCGATGGGGCTTCTCGGAACGATCTATTACTACACGCAGATGGACTTGGGCAGGACGCTGGACTCGACATTCATCGACAAACTCGCGAGAAAACTCCGTGTCGCTGACCTGCGGGAATACGTTGACATTCGGTAGTGATGGTGCCCGCGGAAGTGGTTCTGAAGCTGGAAGGGATGGAGAGTGTGCAACTGAAGCCAGATGGATGTCTCGCAGCCGACCTTTCACAGCTTACCGAAGCGAGAAGCAAGAGTAGCGTGCTCTCTGGTCTGTGGCAGACCGATACAGATACACAGAGGACTACATGATGGTAACGACGTCAGCAAGAAAGTTCAAGTGCTGCGACTGCCAACACGAACATGAGGAAACGCATGGCACAGGAAGACCGCAAAACTGTCCGAAATGTGGAAGCACAAATCTATATAGGGCAGATGATGATCGCGGCTATGTTAGAGGCGGCAGAGGTAGGCGTGGGCGTTAGAATGATGCTATAGTAACACCGGTGAGAACAATGAACGAAGGAAACAGTATGGGACAGGATATGGGACAGGATAACCGCCTGAAAGAGCGAATGGCGAATGTGAAGCACAAAATACTGGTTATGAGCGGGAAGGGCGGCGTTGGCAAGACCACCGTTGCCATTAATCTTGCACTTACCCTTGCAACGAAGGGATATGAGGTGGGAGTTATGGATGCTGACATACACGGACCAAACGTCCCCAAGATGCTTGGAATAGAGGACTTGCGTCCGGATGTCGCTGAAGATGGTATATCGCCGGTCCTTGTGCCCCCGCGACTGAAGGTCATGTCGCTGGCATTCCTGCTCGAGAGCAAGGACACTCCGGTCGTATGGAGAGGACCGCTCAAGATGGGTGCGATCAAACAGTTCATTTCGGATGTGTTCTGGGGCAATCTGGATTACCTGATCGTCGATCTCCCTCCGGGAACCGGCGATGAGCCCCTGAGCGTCGCCCAGTTGATTCCCGATATCGATGGGGCGATCATCGTCACCACGCCGCAGGACGTGGCTTTGCTGGATTCGAGGAAGTCTGTGAGCTTTGCAAGAGCGATTGGTATGCCCATAATCGGGATCATAGAGAATATGAGCGGATTTAAGTGTCCGAACTGCGGCGAAGTGATTGACCTGTTCAAGATCGGTGGCGGCGAGCATTCTGCTGCTGATATGGACGTGCCGTTCCTTGGCAGGATACCAATCGAGCCAAAGATCGTTGAATCCGGTGATAGTGGAATTCCGTTCGTGCTTGAGCATGAATCAGAGGCTGCGGACGCTTTTGAGGCGATTGTTGATCGAGTAAAAGAAATGGTAGAGGTGAAATAATATTATGAAAATATGTGTGACTTCAACCGGTCCCGGGCTGGATTCGCCCGTGGATCCGAGATTCGGGCGGTGCCCGTATTTCATAATCGTTGACCCGGAAACAATGGAATACGAGGTAGTATCCAACCAGAGCGCAGATGCTTCTGGCGGAGCAGGGATGCAGGCGGCGCAGACCGTCGCCGAGAAAGGTGTTGGTGTCGTGGTCACCGGGCATGTCGGACCAAACGCGGTCCCGGTGCTCGATGCTGCCGGCATCCGGAGCGTGATAGGCGCAGTCGGTACAGTCAGCGACGCCGTCGCGCAGTATATGGACGGCAAACTGGATTCCTGAACGGCTGGATCGGACGCGGGGGCTGTCGGTGGCGGTAGATGCGGTAGTGCTGGCAGGGGCAAGGGTAGAGTCGTGAGGAATTCGTCAGCATCATGACCAGAGAACAATAGATGAAATGCCGTATCCGGCATCACATAACCTGGCAATCACATTTGACAAGTAGAGTAATATAACATCGTCTGCATAAGTGATTACAATGGTCAGGAATCAGTACGAACACGAACTGGAGAAACTAAAAGAAAATATCATAGAACTGGGCAGCAAGGTTGATGCACTCATCCATGAAGCGGTCGTTTCACTCAAAGCCCTTGACATGTCGCTGGCTCAGTCGGTGATCGGGCGGGACCGGGAGGTGGATGATCTTGCATGTGACATCGAGAAGTCGTGCCTGAGGCTGATTGCGCTCCAGCAGCCGATGGCAGTCGATCTGCGGACGATTGCAGCAGCACTCAAGATACAGATCGATCTCGAACGGATGGGCGATCTTGCCGTCGATATCGCAAGGGTCACCATATACACAAAAGGTGAGCCGCACGTAAAACCCTTAATCGACGTCCCGCGCATGTCAGACATAGTGCGAGAGATGCTTAACTCCGCGATCAAATCGTTTCATGATTCGGATAGCGACCTTGCATACAGGACTGCCGAGCAGGACGATATCGTCGATGGGCTGTATGATCAGGTGCGCAGGGAACTACTGACATATCTGGTCGAGGATCCGAAGAAGCTTGCCAGCATCTCGAACCTGCTCTTCGTCTCGAAGTATCTCGAGCGCATCGGTGATCATGCTGTGAACATCTGCGAGGACGTGATCTATATGACAACAGGGGACCGGGTGCATCTGAATTGAGGATGGGTAGTATCATGTCTGGCAACACATTTACCATAATCGGCGTGATAATAGGAATTATATTTGGGATAAACGCAGTTTCAGTGATGCTTGGGCTTATATCCGGATCGGTTGGGCTTCTTAATATGATCGGGTCCGGTTCGGGAATTGGTTTGATCGTGTCAATAATCATAGCCGCGGTCCTTATCATCAAGATTCGGATCATTACCAGTCTGGTCACAGGAGCACTCATTGGAATCGTGCTGAATCTTGTCGTAAGCGAGATATATGGCGCGGATATTATCACTCTGCTATTCGGCGGATAAGATATGGAACGTCTGGATGTTATCGTACCGGTAGCATCGTTTGAACCAATATCAGTACTTAAAAGATCTGTAGATTGTATATTAGGTCTTGAAAAGGGTGATATGGATGTCCGGGTCATCTATGTTCTCGATATTACGGATGAAAACGATGACCGCCTGAAATTCCTCAAGAAGGTGCCGATTGCAGCGATTGCACGCAAAAGCACCCGGGGACGCCGCGCTGGTGCGATCAATGACGCTCTTGATGCGTATAAGCGTGAGCCGGGGAAAGCACCGGATTATGTCGCACTCTTTGATGTGGACAGTCGTCCTGACCGAAACTTCCTGATCGAGTGTGCAGACCTGCTGCGGTCGAACAAAAACGTGATCATCGCAAGCGGCGCACGTTTCATCACAAACGAGGACGAAAATATCGTAACAAAGACTATTGCCTCAGAATATTGCTTCTTTTCTGATGTATACATGATGTTCGAGAGATTCGATGGGTTTAACCAGTTCAACGGCATGATCGGCGTCTTGAATATCAAAATCATGAGGGATTATCAATTCGATCATCTGGACGAGTCGGTATCCTGCGAAGATCTTGATTTCACCCAGAGAGCATATCTCTCGGGTTTTACCGGCGGTTTCGCACAGAATACAAGGGTCGGTGAGCAGGCACCATCCACCATCAGAGATCTGTTCAATCAGCGTGTTAGATGGTTATCCGGAGCCTGTCAGGGGATGTATACGTACCTGCCGTCGTTTATCACCGCTCAAATTTCCGTATCAAAGAAACTGGCATGGTTCCTTGCGCTATCCCTGCCGTTCGTCGCGTTTCTTGCTACACCGGTTGTGCCGCTGTACGGAGTGCGTCTGCGTGGGAAATATGGTTTGCACAGCGTTATTGTCCGGACATTCGGATTGGCAGGGCACGTCTGGTTGATCACACTCTGCGGAGGTGTTGCGCTGGCAAAAAACATGTTTGGATGGCGTATCAAATGGAATGAATCGAAGAGGAGCGAGGTTTGACGCGGGATTCTGGCACGATCCCACAGGCGCAGGCTGTGACCTAACCCCTGTGACCTCTAACCTCTATGTGCGCCAGCTCCGGTAACCGGTTCCATGACCGGGCAAATCCGGAAATAATAGATATGTTCGGATCCGGGTGCTGGACGGACTGCCCAATAACTTTACGACCTCTCGCAGCGATAATACCCTATGGAGAACGAAGAGCGGATTCGGGTGCTGGACGGACTCGAAGCGGTGCGATCCCTGCCCGGGATGTACATCGGAAGCACCGGACCTGTCGGGCTGCACCATCTCGTGAGCGAGGTCGTCGATAACAGCATCGACGAGGCGATGGCAGGGCACTGTACTGAAATTGCGGTAACATTGGACCGGGACGGCTCTGTCACAGTATCTGATGACGGCAGGGGGATTCCGGTATACATAATCGAAGATTACGGAAAGCCCGCTGTTGAGATCGTGATGACAGTGCTCCACGCCGGAGGAAAATTCGATAAAAGTACATACAAGGTCTCTGGTGGTCTGCACGGTGTCGGTGTCTCTGTCGTGAACGCGCTATCCGAGTGGCTACGCGTCGAGATTCACAAGAACGGACGCGTACATTCCCAGGAATACGTGCGGGGGGCTCCGAAGTACGATCTAAAAGTCATAGGTGATACAGACCGTACAGGAACCGCGATCACGTTCAAGCCAGACCCCAGAATCTTCGAGGAGACTGAATTCTCTTTTGACACGCTCTCAAAACGGCTCCGCGAACTCGCTTACCTCAACCACGGCGTGCGGATCACGATCATGGACGAGCGGGGTGAACCATACCCGGAATCGGAGAATACGTACCAGTTTGACGGCGGGATCGTCTCGTTTGTTGAGTACCTGAACGAAAATAAAAGCACGCTTCACGATCCGGCATATTTCAAGAAACAGAAGGACGACACAGATATCGAGATTGCAATCCAGTACAACGAGGGATACTCGGATAATGTCCTGTCATTCGTGAACAGCATCAACACAAAGGAAGGCGGGACTCATCTGAGCGGCTTCAAGACCGCGCTTACAAGGTCGATCAACAAGTATGCGAAGGAGAACAACCTCGTGAAGAACGGCGATATCAGCGGAAGGGACACGCTTGAGGGTCTGACAGCCATAATCAGCGTGAAACTCGCAAACCCGCAGTTCGAAGGTCAGACCAAGATGAAACTCGGGAACATCGAAGTGAAAGGACTTGTCCAGTCGCTTGTTGGCGAGGGACTCGATGAATTTCTCGAAGAGAACCCGAAAACAGCGAAAAAGGTAATAGAGAAGATAATAGAGGCAGCCAAAGCGTGGTCTGCTGCAAAGAAGGCTCGGGAGCTCACACGGCGCAAAACCGCGCTTGAATCAGGGAGTCTCCCCGGGAAACTGGCTGATTGCTCTGAGCGGGATCCGGCAAAGAGCGAGATATATCTGGTCGAGGGCGACAGCGCGGGCGGTTGTTTTCATGGCGATACGGAGGTCGCTCTGGCGGATGGGCGTCGCCTGAGTTTCAAGGAAATTGTGACTGAGCAGTCAATGGGCAAGGATCACTTTTGTTACACCATCCGCCACAATGGGCAGGTAGGACTGGAGCGCATTTGCAATGCCCGAATGACTATGACGAACGCTGAAGTGGTTCGGGTAACACTTGATACCGGCGAGACTCTGATTTGCACACCAGACCACCCCTTCATGCTACGTGATAATAGTTATAAACCGGCAGCCTCACTGACTCCGGATGACTCCCTCATGCCGCTGTATCGCAAGCTGTCGGATATCGGCGAATCGGGGATTACAATTAACGAGTATGAAATGGCGTGGGATCCGCGCTCAGAGACCTGGCTCTTCACACATGTGTTGGCCGACTGGTATAACCGCTGGCAGGGTGTTTATGCGGAGGCGGACGGGGATCACTGCCATCACACTGATTTTAACAAACACAATAACAATCCAACCAATATCCAACGACTGCCCAGCGATGAGCATATGGCGCTGCACAGAGTGCACATCAACCGGACACTGCACACGCCAGAAGCGATCGAGAAGTGTCGCAAGATTCATCAGAGTGAGGAATTCCGCGCCATGATGAGCGAGCGCATGATGCAGCCGGAGACGCGGCAGATCATGTCCGAACAGGCAAAAGCGCAGTGGGAGGATGTTGCATACAAGGCTTACATGGTAGAAAGGTGGCGGGCGTTTTACGACGCGAACGAAGATTATCGCCGAGAGAATAATCAACGCCTGTACCAAGCGCAGCGTGAGTATTGGAGCGATGAAGACAATCGTCAGGCACAATCAGAGCGCGTTCGCCAGTATTTTGCCGATCATCCAGAGGTACGGGAGACTTTTTCAGAATGCGCCAAGCAACAGTGGCAGGACGAAGATTTGCTGGAATGGCAGCGAGAAAAGACGCGGCAACAGTGGACACCCGAATTCCGGGCAAAGCGACGTGCGGCGCTGCACCGGACGTATTACGCCAAGACTATTACAGCTCTGAAGCGGTTCCAGATGGAGCAAGACGAACTGGACCTCGATTCCTATCGTGCCCATCGCCTTGCCACGCGAGATACAACACTTCTGCGCTTTGAGACCTTCTGCCAGCGATACTTTGACGGGGACGCGATACGGGCGCGTGAAGCCGTTGCGAACCACAACCATCGGATCGTTTCGGTCGAGCGTCTGGATGAGCGCGTGGATGTTTACGATATCGAGGTTCCTGGCACACACAATTTTGCGTTAGCAGGCGGCGTATTCGTGCATAATAGTGCCAAACAAGGACGGGATCGGAAGTTCCAGGCGATCCTGCCGCTCCGGGGCAAGATCCTGAATGTCGAGAAAGCCCGACTCCACAA